>JACMQE010000089.1 GCA_014377145.1 Glaciimonas sp.
GGTAACAACCCAGGATTTAACGCTTCTAATATATCGTTCGGCACATTTTTAGCATTGATATTTACAGGGATCGTGGGATGTGTTGCAGTTTGGGGAGTCACTTTTCTGGAATGGCACCCACTGGTCTATCTTGGAAAAATAAGCTACGGACTGTATATCTGGCATGCCTTCCTTGGCATACAGCATTATCGGGTCCCTAATTTATCAGCCATGGATGCCGCACCTGGAACCGATCTGGATGGATGTTCTGAAGATAGGAACCACTTTGCTTTTCGCTTTCGTCTCCTTCCATTTTTTCGAAGCGCCTATCTTGCAATTGAAAAACAGAATTTCCTAATCTCAGAAGCAGAAATTCGCCCCTATTGGCTGCACGACGCCTTGTCTTAGCCGGTTCCCGCATTCCCACCCCTCCATAAATAACCGCTCCGGCAGTTTTTTTGCCAAAAAATCAGCGTTAAGATAATTTATCTAATATTGGTTACCGGCTTAGAAAAAGGGCCGAGACCAGGAGATAGAGATGTCAGCCTTAGCCAGAAAACAATGCAAGTACGGTCGCCAGCCGCCGGAATGCCTGTACGTCGATGAACGTAAGTAATATCAGGACGACATCCCGCGCTTCACGGCTGCGACGATTACGTATACCAACGTCGAGCACTTCATTGCCGATCTGGTGGCTACTCCAAACCAGGCAATCTTTTTCGAGAAACGCCTCAGCCTGGCTTCCCGCGACTACGAGCTGCAAATCAATATGGTGTTGCTGTGTGTTCAGAACCCTGCTGCGGTCCAATGGAGCATTGGCCGAGTGTTCTGGCGCTGGGCACGCAACTGTGCCATACATCTCTACACTACGTTTTGCACTTGGTGATGACCGACTTTCTGTTTTAGACATGCACTTTAAATGCTATAAATGCAAAAACGCTTTACAAAGTATAGGTGGCAATGCCGGAGTAAAAATGTACCAAATGGTGCATTAAAAGTGTCACGCCCAGATAAAAAACTGCGGAAACAAGCTTAGCGCACGGTCAACCATAAAAACTGGGAATGTGGCTCGACGTGGATAATATTTATGGATCAGCGCCGTCATTACATACCCGCTCAGCAGGAAAAAACAACCACAAACATACCTTGGTTATGGTCATAAATCGTGACGCCAATATGTGATGACAATACTAGAAAAAATAGAATTAATCAAAATGATCCATCGCGCGCTTTCATAAAAAAGAGTGGGTGTTTCCGTCCTTCTTAATCCACCATCACCCAGTATGTGAGCTGGAGGCTATCGGGTTTAAGCGGAGTCGGTTATAAAAATGATTGACTGTGTTAACTCAATGACGTGGATGACAGCTCGGACATCACGCTATCGAGAATTCAGACTTTAGCGTCGCATACAAGGGCGGATAACGCGCATGATCCAACCTGAGCCTTAATTTCTTCTGCAATCGCGGGCCTCGTGCAGACGCTGTCAGCCGAATCTCCCGTTACTGCAAGCCTTGCCAGCCGTGCAGCACCTAAGCACTGCCAAAATCCCCGTCTTTATGGCGTAGCAAGGTAATCCCGGTAGCCGATGCAATCAATTCAGCCCAGAAGCGACTACGGGATCCGCCACCGATGAAAGACGTGTGTGTAATCAATGTGCCGGTCGAACGCAATACTTGATAACCATTACGCCTTGCAACAATCTGTAAGCCGTTTTCCATCTTCGAATAGACGAGTGTTCTGCGTCCAGGGCTTCAACTACATCGACTGTAGCCCTGTATCCTTCGGCGCAAGCATCGCCTAGTGGAACACATTCTGGACGAATACCGATGAAGCCGCGTCACACCAAATTGAGGTGGATGTGGCAGGCTTGAAAACGGTAAGACATTCATACTGGCAGGGTGGTCGTACAGTTCAAGCGGCGAACCGACCTGTTCTATAGCGCCATCGCGCAGAACTACCACACGGTTAGCCAGTGTCATTGTGCCTCTACCTGGTCATGTGTAACATAAATCGTGGTAGCCCCCAACTCTCTTTGTAGCCAGGCGATTTCGATACGTGTTTGCCCACGTAATGCCGTATCCATATTGGACAAAGGTTCATCGAACAGAATACTTTTGGCGCATGCACGATCGCGCGGCCAATCGCCACTCGTTGGCGCTGCCCGCCAGATAAGACTTTGGATGTGCGTTCCAGATATTCAGTTAGATTCAGGATGTTGGCAGCTTTGTTCAATTTCTCGCGGACGATAGCTTTATCAACCCCTGCGAGTTTCAATGCAAACGACATGTTTTCAAACACTGTCATGTGTGGATACAGAGCATACGATTGAAATACCATCGCCAGATCACGCTTGGAAGAAGGCAGATGGGTAATGTCTTTGCCATCCAACGTGAGATTGCCGTTGTTGACAGGCTCAAGACCAGAGATCAAGCGCAGTAAGGTCGATTTTCCGCAGCCAGACGGGCCGACAAAAACAATTAATTCACCTTTCTGTATTGTTAAATTAATCCCTTTGATAGCGTGGTGCGCGTCGAAATATTTTTCGATATTATTTAAGGTTAGGAAAGCCATGTTTGTATCTTTAGAATTTTTTATTTGACTGCACCGAAAGTCAGTCCTTGTACCAATTGCTTTTGGCAGAACCAGCCAAAGACGATTATCGGCGCGATAGCCATCAGCGAAGCGGCGGAAAGCTTGGACCAGAAAAATCCTTCAGGACGGGAATAGGATGCGATCAGAGAGGCCAGTGTTCCGGCATTTGCAGCACCCAAATTTAGTGACCAAAATGATTCGTTCCATGACAGCACTAGGCAAGCAATGCGGTCGATGCAAGGTCGCCTAAGCCTAGCGGCAGCACCACGTAGCGAAATTCCTTCAAGATGCTGGCACCATCCATCCGTGCCGCCTCAAGAATGTCACGTGGGATTTCCTTAAAATACGAATACAACATCCAAACCATGATTGGTAGGTTTGAAAGCGTAAAAATAATGGTTATCCTCCCCCAGCGCATATTGAATAGGAAAAATTTTTGATATGCTGTGTAGATCAGTGTCAGCACATCAACCGCTGGCGACATTTTGGTCGACAACATCCAGACCAAAATATCTTTGGAGCGTTTGGTCGGCGAGAATGCCATCAAATACGCGGCGGGTGCTGCAATCAGCAAGCCAAGAATGGTCGATCCCACGCTGGTAATAATTGAGTTCATCGCATACAGCAGATAGTTACTGCGACCCTGAACCTCAACAAAGTTATCCAATGTCGGTGTGAAGAACAATTGCGCTGGTACTGCGATTGCTCGTAACTACGTTTTAAACGCGATCAATCCTAACTAAAAAATCGGGAAAAAGAGCAGCATGGCCAGCAGCCATGCTAGCCCTGAGCGGAACAGAAGGGCCAACTTAAACGCTTTGGTATGAGTCACTTTCTGGGCTGCAAGCTGGGTTGCAGAAACTGTCATTGTTTGCACACTCAGCTCCTATTTATCTATATTCTTGCCGATCAGGAAAATAAAGAAAACCGCTGCGATATTTGCCAGCAATACCGCAAACAACCCTCCAGCAAAAGCAATGCTGACATCAAAACTGGCCAAAGCCTGCCTAAATATCAGAAACGCGACATTAATGGTTTCAAAGTCAGGGCCACCGCCCGTTGTCGTAAATATTTCGGCAAAAATTGATAACAGAAAAATTATCTCAATCATGAGTACCACTGCAATCGAACGTCCTAGATGAGGGAGATAGAGATAACGTAACTGTTGCAAGTAATTGGCACCATCCAGGCGAGCGGCCTCCAATTGTTCGCGATCCATCGATTGTAAAGCCTTCATAAAAATCAGACAGGCGAAGGGCAGCCAATGCCATGCAATTATCAGAATGATAGAGAAAAGCGGATATTCGGACAGCCAGTCAATTGGTGCAAAACTAAGAAAATGACTGATCTGGGCGAACAGGCCATAGATCGGATTCATCATCATGTTTTTCCACATCAGCGCGTTGACCGCTGGCATGACAAAGAAAGGCAACATCAGCAAAATCCGCACGAAGGCGCCGCCAGGGAACGGTTCCTTGATCAACAAAGCCAATCCAATTCCGACCACCACGGTGATGCCCATTACTGAAAATAGGGGGATTAGTGTATTTTTGAAGGCAGGCGCAAAAACGTTGTCTGTAAAGAAATAACGATAATTATCCAACCCAACAAATGCATGCGCGCTCGGCTCAAGCAGGTTGTAACGCAATAAGGAAAAATAAATTCTCATTACGAGTGGGACGATCATCCAGACGAACAGGATAACCATCGCTGGTGTGAGCAGCAATCGCACTGTGAGTCGTTCATGGTGTATCTCGCGGTACAGAAAAAATGTTACACAGGAAGCGAGGGAGCTTCTAAATAAGCTAATTAACTAATTTAGTTAAAGATGGTCTGTTTCCTGTATTCAATTGGAACAATGGGTTTGGTTCTGCTGTTAAATGCTGTGGGATCGTATTATTTGTAATAGCCGCTCTTACGCATTTCTCGATCCGCCGCTTTTTGTGAAATTTCAAGCGCTTTGTCTACCGTTACCTTGCCCAGCAATGCTGCGCTCGTTTGTTGCCCGACAGCTGCACCAATTGCCTGAAACTCTGGAACGGCTGAGAACTGGACAACCGACGTACGGAGATTTTTGCAGCTTTTTGCAGCTTGTTGTTATTTGGATCGGCCGAGTAAATCGCCTTTTGTTCGGCTGCGGCAAATTAAGTCACCTTCTGGAATTCTAGATTGGCGTAAGTCGATTTACGTGTGCCAGTAGGTACGTTATTCCAGCTGCTTTCCTTGCCTACCAAAGCAATATATTCTTTCGAGGTTGCCCAACGAATAAATTTCTGGGCCGCCTCGAGGTGCTTTGAGCTTTTCGGGATCGCCAACGACCATGCCCATAGCCAGTTGGCACCAAGGTCAGTCATGCAACCGGTGATTGTGCGAAAGCAACTTTATCAGCGACTGTACTTTGCTTCGGATCGGTAATGAAAGAAGCCGCGAGGGTAGTGTCAATCCAAATTCCGCATTTTCCCTGATTAAACAAAGCTAGAATTTCGTTAAAGCTATTGGAAGAGGAACCTGGAGGGACCGTAGTTTTTCAACAGATCGACATAAAAATTAATCGTATTCTTCCAAGGTTGGCTAGCGAATTATGCCTTCCATTGCATATTAAACAATTGTCCACCAACTGAGTTCACTATTTTGGTAATGAAGATCATGTCATCGCCCCATCCCGGCTTGCCGCGCAAACAAATACCATATACACCATTCGCAGGATCGTTGATTTTTGCGCCTACTTCACAAATGCGTTCCCAGGTTGGACGATCTTCAATCATCATGCCTGCCTTCTTTACCAGATCGGAACAGTACATGATCATTGAACTTTCGCCATAAAAAGGCGCTGCATAGGGCGTCTTGCCGATTGACAAACAGATGGTAGAAGATCGTCAACGTCGTAAGCGATATCGAGTTCCAGTGGGACCAGCCAATCTCTCTTGCCCCAGATCGGTGCTTCGTACATCCCAATTGTCATTACATCAAACTGGCCGCTAGCTTTTGCGATATCAGTCGTCACACGCTTACGTAGGACCGCTTCTTGGAGAGTAACCCATTTCAGCTTGATATCAGGATTATCTTTCTCGAAGAATTTGCCGAGCTTAGCCATCTCGATCATGTGACCGTTATTGACGGTTGCAACCACTAGATCGGTGGCAGTGGCGACGTTTACTGTGACGAACATGCTAAGGCACAACGCGCTTGTAGCGATGAGTTTCATACTTTTTTGTCTCCGTTTAATTTATTTTTTGACTACGTAAATAATATTAGCATTCAGTTTTAACAACCTCTAATACTTTGAAGTCAAACTTCAATACTATTTTTCTACTTTTAATATTAGACCATACCGATAGTCGGCATTATTGGCGCTGTTAAGATTTAATTTGTAAACGCGACGGCGACGAGGGTCTGGGTGACGGACTATTTTACGTAGCTATTTCTAACGCGCTTTCAAGATTTTTATTTTTCGTTCAATATCAGGCTTATATTGAATTTAAGTAGAATTTTGTGCGGTCGCTTCATTCGATTCCTGCTTCCTCGGGGCCTGATGAATGCGCCAACTCTCCAAAGGCTAGATGCCGATAGCAGTCGTCGCCTTGAATAGAGCCTGCTCAATTTTGCGTTGCGTCTGGATCGATACGAACCACTTACCACCCGACTGACGTACATTGACGTTGCGCAATTCACCCAGCACATCCCGATTGTTGCGGTAACATATCCAGCTCAGTTTTGGCAGGAAAATGCGGTTGTTAGCTTGTTCGAGCTCAATCTGCTTTGATTCTAGGTAGCGTGGAAGCATCGACACTGCCTTTGCGTTTGAAGCGCGGAAAATCGGTGCGTTTGGCAAAGAAGTTTTTGTTTTGCGCCATTTTTGACTTGCCGCCATCGCTACGTAGCCGATGAACTTAATGGAGTACGGCGTATTCATATTTCTGTCATTGGAATGCGAAGCGATCAGAAGAGAAATTAAGCCTGCTGGAGCAGGCCTTAAAAAAATCAGATTGGCGTGGTCCGCGGCCACCATGGGGGCACCGCGAAGACCACATTTTGAATTTTTGGTGCGCA
Source organism: Glaciimonas sp. (assembly GCA_014377145.1). The sequence goes on from JACMQE010000089.1 coordinate 6,622, forward strand.
GAGTGTAAAGAATTTAAGCTTTACCAATTTTGCTTCCACCGCTGCCGCATCGGGCGATCGAAACTGCCGATTATGGCTTAAATTAATTGCGTTGCTGGGTACACAACTTCAGGTCAGGGGATGTCAAAGCCAGTCATGCTGATAAATAATATGATATGATCACCATGATCTAAAGTAATAATATTGCCCCACAAGCCATTGATAGTAAGACCCGACCAATTAACGACGTGTTGGCCATTTGGATCAAATACCAATAAGTAACCGTCCCCTTTTGGTACGAGTGGTGCCCTCGGTAATTGGCGTGCTACCGACGATTACCTGACCACTTTTTAGCATCGTCATGGCCGTAGTTAGACCCACCCTGCCCGGACAAGCTTTCAAATTTTGTGGCACCTGTGTGAAGAGTGTGGTTTTCTTAGTGCTTGGCAGATAGCTAATGATTGTGGTGCTGGTTCCTTGAAGGTTTGAAATATTGTTGAAATTATCAACTAATACGTTACCCTTCTGGATTACGCGATAGTCACAGGAGCGACAACAATGGCATATAGATTGACGTCGCCATTCTCTGGAACCGCTGATGTCAAAATCTTGTGATGATGTATTGTTCCAAGCATCTCTTTAGGATCGGCTGCTACAGTAGGAAGCAAATAGGCCATTTCCAGAATGAGTAAAACAATAAGGAGAGCTGGCCAGCTACCAACTATTTTCATCATCTGAGAGCGCAGCCAACGAAGTCTGCTAACAAAAATCGACGCGGATTGTATTGAATGAGTTTTCATAAAGTTGGTAATCGATTCTGTCAAAATGAAATATTGGTTCGCAAGCCGAGTACCAGTTCATTCTTAATACGGTGCAATGGATCGTTGGGATTGGCGACGCCTGCATCCGGATTAAAAATATAATGAATATCGGATTGCAGTTGCGACCAAGGGGTGACCTGATACTGGTAAGGTCATTTCGACAAAATTTTCGCTGCTACGCACTGGACTGGTCGTACCGTTGAAAGCGATTATTATCGCTGTCAAATGCTGCGGCCTGCTTACTCACGTGAGCATAGCCGACCCCGAGCCAAAGGTGTCCGTAGTCCGGTACACAAAGGGGCTGTGAAAAAAACCTGCATTTAGGCTGAAGTCGATCAGGTTTCGATCCTTCAGCGGCGTACCCATAATGCGTGCAAACAAAGCAACCATGCGATTTTGGTCACACTGATCGCGCCAAACTAAATGATCCGCTACCGCATACACGGCATAGTCGCCATGATACTGGCGGCCGCGCTATTATCGTCCGCCAAAGACAAGCCATTTTGATCCAATTGCTGGTCTGCAAAAGGCTGGCTGTTACACCAGGCACCAATACGATAGGTCTATCCAAGAGGCGGGGATTCTCCTGCATCCACCATATGCTCACCGCTGGATAGGAAAATTGCACCTCCATGATCGAAAGCGTGCCATTATCTAAAGGAAAACTGGTGCCATAGCGATTTTGCAATTGGGAATCACCATTATTGTTCGACACCGGACTGCCATTAAATACGCCTGCGAGTACGGTGATGCCGTCAATGGGACGGACGCTGATACGTCCACCGAATGCCGAAAGCGGATACGCTGGACCGCCTCCCAGTAAATTTGTGGATGGCAACATAGGCCAGCCGAACATCGTATTAACGAAATATAATGTGTTGGTAGTCACCATAAATTCTTGAGCGAGACTTTGTTGTCCAACCTTGATATCGAGACGATCTTCTTCAAGAAATTTTTGGTCGCACCACAGCTCCCATAGCCGGGTAGCGCGGTCAGACTCTATTCCACTGGCTGTCTGTAAAGTTTGCAAATTGTTGGCGCTTAAATTATTTCCATGAATTTGCAATGCACTAATATTAAACAGACCACCGTGCAGACCAAATGCACGTTGCGTGTTAACCTGCATGATTGTTTGAGTCAGGCCATATAGACAAATCCCTTTTTCACGCCACCGGACATATTACCCAGATACTCACTGGTCTCCTGCATTGCTAACGAAATGCCGTGGCTGCTCAATCCGGTTCGCAGCCCCCACATATTTCCCAGCAATTCAATGCTGCGACTGATCCCGTTCAAGAACCCTAGCGGCCCCTCAGTGGGTGTCTGACCAATTTGTGCTTCATCGGTGGATGCTGGAATAGACACTGGCGGAGGTGCAGCATATGCCGTACTCAACGTCGTCATCAGTACCGCTATCACATAACCTACCTTGCCTAAAAGTTAGGCAAGATTACGTTTAGTCGAAGTAGCGAAATTACACGCAAAAATATAAGGGTTGATTCCCACAACCTTCTTCATAGCCATCTAACTTCTTCCAGGGTGGGATTCTGTCTAATCCAGTACCGTTTAGTGACGCCTCTACGGACTATATTTCCGTGAAGAAGAAACATATTTATTGCCAAAAGGCAATTTTAAGAGCGTATAAAAATCTCTAATATTGTCAATAAATCTATATAATAATGTAACAAATTGTATTATTCGAGAACTGGAAAAATTTGTAAGCGAAAAATTAATATTTTTTTCCATCATTAAACATCTTCAATACTAAAGAAATCATTTGGTAGCGACCAATACGGATGCGATTTGAGAAATTGTGGGGTGCGAAAAGATGAACGAACTATTGGCAACGTA
>JACMQE010000090.1 GCA_014377145.1 Glaciimonas sp.
GAACACTTTACCAATGATGGCACTGCCCGTAACAATCGGATCACGATGCATCGCCTTCTTTTCTTCCCTTATCGCGTAAAAAAAGCCTTCCAATGTACATTTGGTGACATATCCTTCTAATGTCGCGGCTTGCACCGATACTAAACCTATTTAGCTCACCAAGACTATTGTTGCGTTATACTGGGCTGAGGCTCTGTTACTGTCAGTAATTTTCTTCACTATTGGCAAAAATTTGCCGCCCAACGGCACCACAGTTTTCTCTCTGAAAAAATCGGTGATCGACGTATCACCGCCACGTAGAATATTTTTTACATCTGTTACAGACATCAATTTCACTGCATTCAATAATAGAGGCTTGGCCGAGGGTACAGCAACCTCTACCCATGATTCATCGATAACACAAAATCATCTATTTGCTGGCCTTTTCCTATCATTTTCAAGAGCAGACGAGCCTGTTCCAGCACACCCGGCAATCCAATCTTTATTTTATCGTTATTTAAAAATTCATTTTCCACGCCAAGCTTAGAGACCGCCGCGGCTATTCCTTTATCGAGTGCTGCTTTCAATTTAAAACTGGCATCCTGAACACTCAAATCAGCCAAAGAAAAGGTCATTGCATTCGAGGAAACCAGAATGATTATCAAGCCTAGAATACATACAGGTTGAGAAAGAAATTTCATGGATAATCCCTGTTAAAAAGTAAACCGGATAGGCGCTTTCAAATGCGCGATAGGAAGCACTAACAATAATTCAGTATCACCTTGTTGTAGCACGATACAGTGCAAGACAAGAATTCTTAAACTGATGCAAAACGAAACCACGGTGCGTGTAGAAGTTTGCAAAAGCGTAGCTTTCAGTAAATTTCAATACCGGCTGGGACATATTTATAGGTGGCCGTCATCGACCAAAAATAAACGACGATGCTCACGTATCGCATAGCGGTCGGTCATGCCAGCAATATAATCAGCAACCTGACGTGCTTGTAGTTGCGTGCCATCCAGCTGTTGCGCCGCCGCTGACATTAACTGATAATCTGGCGGCAACAAATTCGGTTCGCTAATAAAGCAATCAAACAACTCAACCACAATGCGCCGCGCTTTACTGGTCATGCGATTAACAAGATAATGACAATATAGATTTTCTCGTAAAAACTGCTTCAGTTGGGCTGCCTCGCGCGCCATCGGTTCCGAGAAAGCAATCAGCGGTGCAGCCACCCGCACATCTTCGACTTTTTTGGGAGCAGCGTCCATAATCCGTTGGTGCGAGGTATCGATCAGATCGTTGATCAATGCATTGATCATGCGTCGCAACGTTTCGTTAATCGCACGCCGTCCCTGCAAACCGGAAAAATTTGCTTCGACTTCACGGCTGTGGCGGGCAAAGAAATCAATTTGCATCATTTGCTCCAGAGTCAACAAACTGGAACGTAGGCCATCATCGATATCGTGATTATTATAGGCAATTTCATCTGCCAAGTTAGCTACCTGAGCTTCAAGCGTCGGCCGTTTACGTAAAATAAAGCGTTGCCCGATATCGTCAAGTCTTTTGGCGTCAGCAACGGAACAATGCTTGAGTATCCCTTCTCGAGTTTCAAACATGAGGTTTAAACCGTCGAATGCGCCGTAATGCTGCTCTAACTTGTCGACTAGACGTAAGCTTTGTAGATTATGTTCAAAGCCACCGAAATTTATCATACAAGTATTTAATGCATCCTGACCAGCATGACCGAACGGAGTGTGACCGAGATCATGTGCCAACGAAATCGCCTCGACCAGATCCTCATTCAATTGCAAATTGCGTGCGATGGAACGCGCAATTTGGGCGACTTCTAGGCTGTGCGTAAGGCGTGTGCGAAACAGGTCACCTTCGTGATTAACGAACACCTGCGTCTTGTACTCAAGCCGGCGGAAGGCCGTGCAATGTACAATACGATCACGGTCACGTTGAAATTCTGTCCGAGTATTCGGCGCATCTTCAGCAAACAAACGTCCTCGCGAAGCCGCTGAGTGCACAGCATACGAGGCGAGAGACGCTTCTATATTCATAAAAAAGGCGTTAAGTGGTGTATTGTCGCCGTTATCGTTGCTGATAAGGCCTCTTCCGAGGTGGTAGTAATCAGAGCGGCGCCCAGTTGTTTCATTAAAATAAATTTGATTTGACCGCCTTCGTTTTTCTTATCGATTTGCATCAGCTCAAGCCAACGTGCGGCACCAAGATCTGGTGCCACTGTTGGCAACCCGGCAGCCTGTATTAATGCGCTAACTCGTTCACGCGTCCGTGCATCAATGTAACCCAGCCGATGCGATAAGTCAGCCGCCATGATCATGCCACAACCAACTGCTTCGCCGTGCAGCCATACGCCATAGCCGAGACCGGATTCAATTGCATGGCCGAAAGTATGACCAAAATTTAAGATCGCCCGCAAACCTTCTTCACGCTCGTCTTGACGTACTACATCGGCTTTGATTTTGCACGAGCGCTGAATCGCATAGGCCAAAGCAGTACTATCACGGGCTCGCAATTTACCGACATTGGCTTCTAACCAACTAAAGAAGGCTGTATCGATCACGGCCCCGTATTTAATCACTTCAGCCAGACCAGCAGACAATTCCCGCTCAGGCAATGTTTGTAATGTCAGGATATCGGCGATCACTGCCTGGGGCTGGTAGAAGGCACCAATCATATTTTTTCCCAGCGGATGATTGATGCCAGTTTTACCGCCGACTGAAGAATCAACTTGCGCCAACAAAGTGGTGGGGATTTGGATAAACGGCACGCCACGCATATACGCTGATGCAGCATAACCAGTTAAATCCCCGATGACGCCACCGCCAAGTGCAAGCAGCGTAGTTTTGCGGTCGCACTTTTCGGCTAGCAAGCGATCAAAAATAATCATCAGGCTGGGCCAAGCTTTTTTTTCTTCGCCGTCAGGAAGAATGATCTCAATCACTTTTTTGCCTGCTGCCATGAGGGTCGCACGCAGCCGATCCAGATATAGGGGAGCGACGATAGTATTTGTCACAATGGCGACTTGTTTACCTTGGATTAGACGCGCAAGTAGCTCATGGTCCCCCAGCAGTGCTTGTCCAATTTCGATTGGATAGCTACGCTCTCCCAATTCCACCCGCAAGCTAATCGATGATGAGGATGCTGCCGGGCAGAGTGTTGAGTTAAATGCATTTTGCTGATTCATAATAGATGTAATGGGAGTGGATTGCGAATATGGGCAGTATCTTTTAAGGAAGCTGTGATGGCATAGGCAGCACACTGAGTACCTCGTGCACATCGTCGTGCATAGATGCAATATTTAAATGCGAAGAAATAGTACGTACCAGAAATTGTACGCTGGGTCTTCCTGTATCAATGATGATATCGGCAACTTCACGATAGAGAGGATCCCGCTGACGCGTCAGCTCTTCCAGCACCCTGCGAGGGTCTGCGGTTTGCAACAGGGGACGATTTTTGTCTCGACCAGTTCGTTGCAAAATATGATGAACGCTGGCACGCAAGTAAATGACAGTGCCAGAACTTTTCAATAAAGTCCGATTGTCCGAGTTTAAGATAGCTCCTCCGCCTGTTGCCAGCACTATATTATGACGCGCAGTGAGATCTCGGATTACCTCCACTTCAAGTTGACGAAAACTGGTTTCGCCTTCAATTTCGAAAATCAGCGGGATTGAAGCACCAGAGCGCGCTTCAATTTCATGGTCTGAGTCAACGAACAGTTTATTGAGTTTTGTCGCCAGGGCGCGACCAATCGTGGTTTTACCTGAACCCATCAGACCAACCAAAATAATATTGCTTTTCATGTACACCGTACCATTTCACCACTTAACTTTTTTCGCAAATACACAAACTGTCGCATAATCAGTGTCTGTGCGGCTATTTTGCTGAGTTATTAACTTGCTATAAGTATATCTCAAACGACAGCAATGCACAATGCGCAGTGTACATTGCACAGGGAAGCTAACACCTTGCTTTGCATCGACTCGCGTTGCTTTCGCTACATTTACTTTTACAATACATTAATAACACAAACCATTAACCTCCAGCGATCCGCTCTATGACGACTTTTGGCGTCAGGAAAATCAGTAACTCCGTTCTTTTGTTAACAACCGCAGCTTGTTTGAAAAGATAACCCAGAATCGAAATATCTACAAACATTTGATGTTGCCGTCCAGAGTAGTTTGGGGCGTTACTTCAAGTTTTAGATTTGCTTTCTTGAGCTCAAAGGAGGTAGCAACGCTACTAGTGGCGCTTTTGTACGGAATTTCCATTCTCTGTTCGATCAATGCTTTTTGCTGATCGGCATTGATTACGCGCGGACTAGAGATGATTTTTTCTTGACCATCGGCTTCGAGACCCGACAATTCAAGGCTGATAAATTTAGACGCAGCGGAATTAAAAAGCGTCGACGTTACCGAACCTGCCGTACCATTCGCGGGAGATGCTGGCAAATTCACGGCGCTTTGTTCAAGACCTGGAGTAGTCGCACCTATTCCTTTCGAAGCTGTTGTTGATGCTACTTGCCGTCCCCCTGCTGCGACGTTGGCAATATTAAAATAAAACCCAAACTTAGCACCGAGATTGCGGCTAAAACCATCATTTCCCTCTATCATACGCGCCTCAATTAATACCTGACGTGAGGCGATATCGACTTTTGTAACCAGAGTACGAATATTTTCCAACAAGGTGGGCGTATCGGTAGTAAATAGTTGATTTGTACGGGGGTCGATGACAACACTTCCAAGCTTGGACAAAATACTGTTTTTTCTTGCCAGTATTAGCGCCATCGTCATTGATACCAAATACTTTTCTAAACTCTCTGGCCTTTTGATAAGTCAAATGAGACGACTCGGTACGCAATAGCTCCAGATCGGCAATTAGGGCGCGTTGCTCTAACTCCAGTTTTTCTTTGATAAGCAATTCATCTTTCGGTGCAATCTAGAGTACTGAACCGTTCTTGCACATATCCAACCCTTTGGCTTGCAAGACGATATCTAATGCCTGGTCCCATAGCACGTCTTTGAGAGGTAGGGTCAGATTACACCTTGACGGTGTCGCTTGTAATAATATCCAAACCAGTAAAAGTAGCCATTACCTGCAATACAACCCGCACTTCTATATTTTGGAAATTTAGCGATAGTTTGTCACCACGATAATTCTGTACGCCCTGCCCTAATTTATTCGGTTGCCCCTGTAGACGTACATTCACGACCACTTGCTTGGGAGGTTGATCAATACGACCTTCTCCAGCGCTGCCACGGCGGAAATCAATGACGTGCAAGGCCGGCTTACTGCCTTGCATATCGGCAATAGAGTAGGTTACCGGTATTGGTTTATTCAAAGCTGCGTGAAGTATGACGACAACATTTGCACCATTTTTATTCCCTGGATTAAAGTCAGCCGGAGCGCTGGGTATGATAGGGACGCCAGCAGTATTCACTGCAGTTGCGAGATTATTTTAGTCTCTAATCGTCATTATTACAGCAAGACCGTCAATTACCAAAGCGTAATTTAATGAACGGGTAAGATTGATAACAAGACGCGCACGATCATCATTCTGGGCCACAATCAAATTACGCACATCTCCCAAACTGACGTCTTGTACTGTCTCGCCCGTTGCATTGCCAACACCAGGAAAATCCAGTGTAATCTGTGCCGACTTGATAATTGTAAAATCAACCGGTAGCGCCCTAATCAGATTTTTCAAATGTATCGTGATGATCGTATTAGTGCCCTGATGATTCGCACTAACCGACGTAATGGCATTGCTGTCTGCCATCGCAGAATGTCGAAATCCAATTAACAAAACCAGTGCTGCCAACTTTAACGCTTTGTGACAAATCACAATTTGACTATTGCCTTTTCTATGCCCTTTACTGTGCTCATTTTGTGCTCTCCTGCAATGCTAACTTGGCTTCGCGTTCGACCTATTTGCCGGACGCATCTTGTACGATTTCTTTCAAATTTACTTCCCTCTCGCGGATATTTGTTACCATGCCGAAATTCTGACCAACATAGCTACCCACCTTGACTTGAAAAACGGCCTTGCAATTTGTAACAACGCATAACTCAAACTGAATTTTTGTGAGATCCCACCATCCTGAATGTATCCAGCGGATAGTTTTCCAGCACTTCCCGCCGACGCTTTAGATTCGGCTTAAGACCGTTGCCATCCGCTCGGATTTTTGCCAATCCCACCACCAATTTGTTGGCGTTAAATGGATCGATACTGAACTTGCCTGCATAGCCAAAAGGAATAAATATTTTTGGCTCGGTTAGTTGGGGGACAAATACATGAGTATGCACTTTGACATCCACCATCAACTCTTTAAGTTCTTATACGTCGCTGTCGCTGCAACCAGATACTGTTGAAAACAGTAATAAGATGTTAAGAATCTGAGCCGGTCGACCAATAAAAGAGGAAATCATTTTGCGCCCTTCGATTCGGTCGCATCAGTGCTTTTCCGTTGGGCGGCCACTTCTTCTGGATCTAGATATTGGAAAGTCTTGGCGATGGCCTCTAATGTTAATACGCCATCTTTACCGGTGATGAGATGCATATTGTTGAGTTTGACAATATGTGGAAAACTGGCCATATCAATGGTAAACGAACCCACGTCGTGATAACCGCCGGTGGCCTTGATATCGATCGGCAACTCTGTGTAATAATCCTTTACGACAACTTGACTCGGTTTGAATAATTCAAACTGCAGTCCTCTGCATAAACCCACCTGATTAATATCTGATAGCAATGCGTCGATTTCAGCTCTGCTGGGTAGTTGTTTTTCTAGCTTGACAACACGTATTCGGCGACCTGTTTCTTTTGTCTACGGAGGCCTTCCAAATTTATTGCTTTTTGAATTTTGCTTTTGTATGCATCTTTTAACTGTAGCTCTTTCTGTGCGCCATTAGCGAGTTCAGTTTGTTGATCACTCCAATAAAAAACCAGCCAAGAAACATCACCACCAATAACACCCCAACGCCACACAAGTTGCGGGGAACGGTGGGCTAATGACCAGGATGGCGCCCATTCACCCTCCCTAAATTGGGCGCTAAGCGAAGCAATCCGCTCTTCCAAATCAATCATTCTGTATCCCTCATATCAATGCTGCTCTGTTACTTGGGGACTCTTGGAGGGGCGCCGCCATTGCTGTCGACACGTCTCCTTTTTTGTCCGCCGTATCGGGTAAATTTTCACTTGGACGCTTAGACTGTGAAAGTGACTGTGAAAGCGAAAACCCGCTTGCTGTCGTTTCCGGTACCTATGCAGCGAGAATTTCACTCAAATCAGGATGCTCCAACCATCGAGAGTTATTACGCAGATTGCGTAGTAGTTCGGAATCTGGTTCATTTGAATTTGCATCGCCATTCAAAACAACATGCTGCCCGTCCTGCTGGAAGCTACGCAAATAAATACCTTTCGGTACTTGTTTCATCAACTTGTCCATCAAATACACAGGTTGATTACGATCACCTTGCAAGTTCACAACGACTTGTTGACGGACTTTGAGGGAAGTGATGTTCTGTCTGAAATTGATAATTTCCTTAATTTCGCCATCTAAAAGCGTATTTTCTTGTTGGATGAAGCGGTTATGCACATTTTGATTAGAACCGCTATGGGCAAAGTAAACGCCCAATAACAACACGAGAAGCAATCCGACGACTGCTGATATTCCCAGGATCACAAAAAAGTTGCTCTTGTTCTGCTTTCACTTTCTTTCGCAATGAGGTGGTAAATTGATCTTAATTATCAACCAAATCTCCGCATCGCTAATCCACATGCGACTAAATATGAGGGTGCTTCAATTTTCAGGTGACTTTCGCCCACACTTGAACCCATTTGCATGCCGACAAATAGACTAACGACTAAGGTTGAAATTTTGGCACGTCCTGCAACAGCCCCCACCCTACCAGGAATGATCGCGCAACCACCGCCCAGAAATAGCTGATCGATGCGTGCATAGGGAAGTAAAGAGAAATTGAATTGTCCTGGTAAGCTCGACCGTAGCACTTTCCAGAAACGGGTTGAGTATTTCTTGCTGATAACTTTTGGGCAAATCTCCAGTACGTTTCTTGGCATCCGCTTCTTAATACGACAAGCCATAGGTACTAACAATATCCTGCGTGAGCTGATAGCTCCCAAAAAGTTGTTCACGCTCATAGATAAGTTGTCCGTCGAGCAAAGCTGAAACATGAGTACTTTGCGCGCTAATTTGAAATAGTCCTATCATTTTTCCCTGCCCAGCACGGGGTAATTGTGCAATGATCCGATTGATGGCACGGCGCGCGGCGTAGGCTTCGATATCCATTACTGCCAGTTTTAGGCCCGCAGCTTCTGCTACCGCGACCCGATCTTCAACTTTTTCTCTGCACGTGGCAGCAAGTAATACTTCAACATCTTCAGAAGAGTTCTGAACTGAGTCCAATAACAGCAAAATCAAGGCTGACTTCATCAAGGGGTGAGGGAATGTATTTGTTGGCTTCTAACTCGACTTATAGTTCGAGCGCGTCGTCACTCATGCGGCCTGGCAATATAATCTTTTTGGTAATCACGGATCCAGAGAGGGCATTCCTAAAGCAACGTTGCGCGTATTTGCACCACTTTTTTCCCAAAGCCTTCGTACTACTTTGGATACCTACTCGATATTTCCAATATTGCCATCCACCACCGCCCCACGTGGCAACGGTTCGGACGCATAACGCTCAAGCTTTAACTGATCGTTTCCCGCATCTGATAACTCAACTAGCCTGACGCTTGAGGTACTGATATCAATCCCCACTAGCGGTGGATTTTTTGTTAAATAATGATCCGAGATTTATTACCAAGAACGTATTTCCGGTGAGCCTATTTTTGCGGGAACATTTCACTGATTCATCAGCCTAAAAGGTTAGTTGTCGCACTAAAATAATTACTAGAATATTATTTTTATTTTTTATACGATAGACAAAAATCACAATAATATTCATATAACGCTAAAAAATTTATTCTTTAGCAATCAAATACGCGTTGCATTGCCAATTTAAGTCATATTCATATTAAATAAATGTCAATGTAATGCTTTTTTTACTTTCCACATAAAATTTGCCACGAA
>JACMQE010000091.1 GCA_014377145.1 Glaciimonas sp.
CCAGATTCTGGCAACCTTGCGGCAGCAGGCCGAAGATGCGCTTGGAGATGATTTGCTTGGTGCGGTCATTACTGTACCTGCTTACTTCGATGATGCGCAACGTCAGGCGACCAAAGATGCGGCGCAATTGGCTGGTATTAATGTCTTGCGGCTATTGAACGAACCTACGGCTGCAGCAATTGCGTATGGCCTTGATAACGCGTCTGAAGGCGTATATGTCGTCTACGATCTAGGCGGCGGGACGTTTGATATATCTATTCTAAAATTGACCAAGGGCGTGTTTAAGGTACTAGCCACCGGGGGTGATTCTGCGCTAGGCGGCGATGATTTTGATCATCGTATTTTTTGCTGGATCAGCCAGGAATCCCAATTGGCACCGTTATCTGATGGGGATACACGTCTGTTAATAATCAAAGCACGCGAAGCAAAAGAATTACTCTCATCAAAAACCGAGGTCATTATTGACGCCGCTTTAAGCTCAGGCGAGCAAGTTCATCTGACGTTAACCGCAGGTGTCTTTGGGGAGTTGACTGAATACCTCGTCGCCAAAACCCTATCGCCCACCAGAAAAGCATTACGCGATGCGGACCTCAGCTTGGATGACATCGACGGCGTGGTATTAGTTGGCGGCGCGACGCGGATACCCGCGATATACAAGGCCGTCAGCGAGTTTTTCCACACCACGCCTTTGGCGAATATCGATCCCGACAAAGTAGTGGCATTGGGCGCTGCGATTCAAGCCAATTTGCTGGCTGGCAATCGTGCTCCCGGCGACGATTGGCTATTGTTGGACGTGATTCCGCTGTCACTCGGCATTGAGACTATGGGCGGTTTGGCTGAAAAAGTCATTACTCGCAACTCGACAATTCCTTGTGCGCGAGCTCAGGAATTCACAACGTTTAAAGATGGTCAAACGGCCCTCGCAATTCACATTGTCCAGGGTGAGCGCGAACTAGTCAGTGATTGTCGCTCTTTGGCGCGATTTGAATTGCGTGGCATTCCGCCGATGGCGGCGGGTGCGGCGCGGATTCGTGTGACCTATCAAGTCGATGCGGATGGGTTGTTATCTGTTTCTGCACGTGAATTGCGATCAGGTGTTGAAGCCTCGATTAATGTCAAACCATCATATGGGCTTGAAGACGATGAAGTCGCAAAAATGTTGCAAGATTCATTTACATCCGCAGATATCGACATGCAGTTACGTACGTTGAGAGAAGAGCAAGTCGAGGCTGAGCGTATCGTACTCGCGACCGAATCCGCATTGGTAAGTGACGCAGCATTATTGTCAGAAGATGAACGCATCGCCATCGCATTATTGATTGTCGATGTTCGTTCCAAGGCGCAAGGTGACGATCATTTAGTGATAAAGGCATCTGTAGATGCTCTAGCGCGTGGTACGAAGGATTTTGCTGCACGTCGCATGGACCGTAGCGTATATCATGCACTTACCGGTAAAACACTGGATCAGGTTTCTTGATTTTGACTTGGATTGATGTTTTCATTTAGCCTATAACACCCAATATTGCAGAGGTAATTCAAGTGACTCAAATTGTCGTGCTACCCCATCCAACTTACTGTCCGGACGGTGCTATCCTGGAAACCATCGCTGGTAAATCAGTATGCGATGTTCTTCTGGAAAATGAGATATACATCGAACATGCTTGCGAAAAGTCATGTGCTTGTACGACCTGCCACATTATCGTGCGTGAAGGTTTTGCATCACTTAATGAATTGGATGACAAAGAAGAGGATTTGCTGGACATGGCTTGGGGGTTAGAAGCCACATCGCGTCTATCCTGCCAAGCAATTGTAGGCGAGGAAGACCTGGTTGTTGAGATACCTAAATACACGATTAACCATGCTAGCGAAAATCATTGAAATAGTTTTTGCCATTGATGATAAATAAGTTTTTAGAGGATTAGAAAAATGAAATGGATTGAGACAATGCGTATTGCAGAGGCGCTATACAATAAATTTCCCGATGTAGATCCCGCAATTATTCGTTTTACCGAATTGCATAAATGGGTATGCGAACTGGAAGGTTTTGATGATGAACCAAATCGCTCAGGCGAGAAAATTCTCGAAGCAATTCAGTTAGCATGGATAGACGAGGCCAAATAATTGTTGGTAATTAGTAATGTCGATAATGAAATTATAATCGATTTTGGGTTTTGGTAGTCGGCTGGCTTCCTGAGTCTATGCATATTTGTTATTCGCATAAGATTTAATAATATATTTGTTTCACTTAAACAGTATATTGAATAGCTTGTACTGAATTTATGTAGTTATAACTGCACCTTAAACGTAAACTGTCGCTGAACAAATTCAGCGACAGTTTATTCGATACATCTACTTAATCTATTGCAAATTAATCTTCGCGACGCAGATGCGGAAACAAAATAACGTCACGAATATTTGGCGAGTCGGTAATCAGCATCATCAAACGATCAATTCCAATACCGCAGCCGCCGGTCGGTGGTAAGCCGTATTCTAGTGCCCGGATATATTCAGCGTCGTAATACATGGCTTCTTCATCGCCAGCATCTTTGGCAGCAACCTGTGCTTGGAAGCGTGCTGCCTGGTCTTCTGCATCGTTCAACTCCGAGAAACCATTGGCGATTTCGCGGCCCGTCATGAATAGTTCAAAACGTTCTGTAATACCCGGCACCGTATCGGATGCACGCGCGAGCGGCGATACTTCAACGGGATAGTCGATAATGTAAGTGGGATCCCACAATTGTACTTCTGTGGTTTCTTCAAATAGCGCTAATTGCAGTGCGCCGAGCCCTGCGGTGACGAACGGCTTCACGCCGAATTTTTTCAATTCAGCTTTGATAAAATCCGCGTCATGCAATTGTGCACCTTCGTAATGTGGGGCGTATTTGTTGATAGCACCAATAATCGTCAGGCGTTCAAATGGTTTGCTTAAATCAAGTTCACGGCCTTGATAGGTCAGTATCGCTGTGCCATGTACGTCGACCGCCACCTGTCGGATGATCTGTTCGGTAAATGTCATTAACCATTGATAATTGACATAGGCTGCATAGAATTCCATCATCGTGAATTCTGGATTGTGACGTGGCGATACACCTTCATTACGGAAATTACGATTGACTTCAAATACGCGCTCAAAACCACCGACTACCAAACGTTTCAGATACAGCTCAGGTGCGATCCGCAAGAACATTTGCATATTCAGCGCATCATGATATGTGATAAATGGTTTGGCTGCTGCGCCGCCGGGAATTGTATGCAGCATTGGGGTTTCGACTTCCATGAAGTCGTTTTTTTCCATGAAGCGGCGGATCGATGACAAGGTGGCGGTACGTGCTTTAAAAGTGCGACGGGTCTTTTCACTCATGATCAGATCGACGTAGCGCTGGCGATACTTGGTTTCTTGATTGGAAAGGCCGTGGAACTTGTCTGGTAGAGGACGCAATGATTTGGTTAGAAGGCGCAGCACGCTAATTTTGATCGATAATTCGCCAGTTTTGGTCTTGAAAAGTGTTCCCTCAGCACCGAGAATATCGCCCAGATCATAATGTTTAAAAGCCTCATACTCCACTTCGCCAGCCAGTTCTTTAGTGATGAACAGTTGAATTCGACCATCCGCTTTCGGACCTGATGCATCCTGCAAAGTTGCAAACGAGGCTTTTCCCATGACACGTTTTAACATCATTCGGCCGGCAACAACGACTTTGGCAGCAGCAGCGTCGAGCGCCTCATTGTCCAATTCAGCGTAACGCACGTGCAGGTCTGCGGTTTTGTGTATTGGCCGGAAGTCGTTTGGAAACGCAACGCCTTGGGCGCGTAAAGCAGTCAGTTTGGCACGGCGTTCCGCGATGATTTTATTTTCGTCTTGTGGGACCGGTTGTTGCAGATTGTCTGTCGTCATGTCAGGCTCTTTTTGATGGATACTGTGAAATAGCGAGTAGGGAATTTTTAAAGGGTGTTAATTGGCTAAATTGGTTAAGTCAGCTACTTGGTCAGGTAGTTGCTTATCTGACTTAACCTGTACAAGTTGAAATCCAACGCATAATTACACGCTTCAAAAGCCTTGTTTTAGCGATGCGGCAATGAAGTCGTCCAGATCGCCGTCGAGGATTGCTTTAATGTTACCGCTCTCGAAGTTGGTCCGCAAATCCTTGATGCGGGAATGGTCTAGGACGTAGGAGCGAATCTGGTGGCCCCAACCGACATCAGTTTTGGAATCTTCGAGTTTCTGCTGCTCGGTCATACGGTTGCGCATTTCTAGTTCGAATAGTTTGGCTTTCAGCATATCCCACGCTTCGGCACGGTTGCGATGCTGGCTACGGTCATTCTGACATTGGACCACGATACCAGACGGGCCATGCGTAAGACGAACTGCGGAGTCGGTCTTATTAATATGCTGACCGCCGGCGCCAGACGCACGATAAGTATCCACACGTACATCTGCTGGATTGACGTCAATTTCAATCGAATCGTCTACTTCTGGATACACGAACAAGCTGGAGAAAGAGGTATGACGTCCGTTGGCTGAGTCAAATGGTGACTTCCGCACTAAGCGATGGACGCCCGTTTCAGTGCGTAAAAAGCCGTAAGCATATTCACCTTCCACTTTCAAGGTGGCAGTTTTGATACCGGCAACTTCACCATCGGATTGCTCCATGATGTCGACTTTAAAACCTTTGCGCTCGCAATAGCGCAAATATTGGCGCAACAACATCGATGCCCAATCTTGTGCTTCAGTGCCGCCGGCACCGGCCTGGATATCGATAAAGCAGTTGTTGGGGTCCATCGGATTGTTAAACATGCGACGAAATTCAATGCCTTCAACCAGTTTTCTGAGCACGTCGGCATCGAACTCAATGGCTTCTATCATTTCTTCGTCTTGCTCATCGCGGGCCATCTGATATAGATCGGAGGTGTCCCTTAGATCGGACTCAATCTTTATTAGTGTAACAACGATGGATTCCAGGGATTTCTTTTCTTTGCCAAGTTCCTGGGCGCGTTTCTGGTCATTCCAGACATGGGGATCTTCAAGTTCACCATTAACTTGGTCGAGTTTCTCTAACTTTGTATCGAAGTCAAAGATACCTCCGTAATTCAGTCTCACGTGATGTGAGGTCGGAGAGGAGGGCTTGCAAGGAATTTAAGCGTTCGGCTTCCATGATCATGTCTCTTGCGATAAGCCCTAAATTATACGCGAGGCGTTTGCTTATCCGATGCAAACAACGCAAAACAGCGACGGCAGACTCTTTATACTCACCAAATTATGTCTATTCGTTCGAGGAACATGAAATTTTGTGACATTCCTCCGCATAGAAAAATCCTTAATGCCAATCTAGTGACAGTGAATGTAGTATTTCCGATGTGTTTAATGCACTTTTTTCCATTATTTTAATAATGTCGTACCCCATATTGAAACCACCATCTCGACTCTTATATTTTTATATAGCGTTTTGCAAAGTCGCAATAAATACCATTTTCGGCCCCAGCGCGGTGTTCACGATGGTGCGTTGTTATGCCGAACGAATTGACCTTATTAAATCAACGCTTCAGCATGCTCCACCATTAATTGTACCTTGGTGACGCCATTGTATTCGTTGGCGTCGAGGCGGAAGGCAACCTTGGCTTTTCCACTCAAAGCATCCGTGTGTCCAAACCAGATTGCATCATAATGATTACCATTTTTTTCTAGCAAAAGCTTTAAATGTTTTTCTTTTAGAATGCGTTGGCTGATCACTTTGAATTCATCGCAAAATACCGGCGGTGCAAAGCCCTGTCCCCAGACCTGACTTTCCATTTGTTCGATGAATCCTGTGGTGTAATAGGCAGCCTCCAGCGGGCCATCGGTTTCGATCACGCGTTCAAGCTGATGTTTGCCAAGCCATGCGCAACCCACTGTTTCAAAGGCAGCCGAGAAAATATCAAAGGCATCAGCGCGTATCGTCAAACCAGCGGCCATTGCATGCCCGCCAAATTTTTCAATCAGGTTAGGCGCGTGTTTGGAGACAAGATCAAGCGCATCGCGTAAATGAAAACCCGGAATCGAACGACCTGAGCCCTTCATCATGCCATCGCCACCCGGTGCAAAGGTGAAGGTCGGTCGATAAAATTTGTCTTTGAGGCGAGACGCAACAATACCGATCACGCCTTGATGCCATGACGCATCGAATACACTAATAGTATTGCTGTCAGCAGGACTGAAATTATCGAGCAGGGCGAGGGCGGTGTCTTGCATCCCCACCTCTATATCGCGTCGTTTCTTGTTAATGGTGTCTAGTTGTTGCGCGATGGCCCATGCACGGCCCTCATCGTCGGTCGTCAGGCATTCGATTCCCAGTGCCATATCGGCTAGTCGACCTGCCGCGTTCAGGCGTGGCCCTAACGCAAAACTAAGATCGAAGGGACTTGCGCGGCGGGCTTCTCGCCCAGCAGCGCGAAATAGGGCGGCAATGCCGGGATGCATGCGACCCGCACGCATCCGTTTCAAGCCTTGAGCCACCAGAATGCGATTATTTGCATCAAGTTTGACAACGTCGGCGACGGTCCCCAGCGCGACCAAATCCAGCAGTGCATCCAGTTTCGGCTGCGTTTGCGCATCAAATATTCCACGCTTGCGCATTTCTGCACGCAACGCCAGCAGCACATAAAACATGACGCCGACACCCGCCAGATTCTTGCTAGGAAACCCACATTCGGGTTGATTTGGATTCACGATCACCTGGGCTGCTGGTAAAGTATCCGCAGGCAAATGATGGTCGGTGACAACGACTTCAATGCCACGCCGATTCGCTTCAGCGACGGCATCAATACTGGCAATGCCGTTGTCAACGGTGACGATGATGTCTGGGGATTTCTCACGTGCGGTCATGTCGACAATTTCTGGTGTCAAGCCGTAGCCGTATTCAAACCGATTTGGGACGATGAAATCGACGTTTGCACTTAATAACTTAAGGCCGCGCAGGCCGACGGCACAGGCAGTAGCACCATCACAATCGTAGTCGGCAACGATGACTATTTTCTTTTTTGCGGCGATGGCATCGGCCAAAAAACTGGCTGCGGCACCGATATGTAATAAGCTGCCCGGTGGATGCAATGCGCTTAATTCGCTCTCCAATTCTTTTACATCCAGCAGACCGCGTGCAGCATAGACGCGTGCCAGAACCGGATGGATACCACTTTGACGCAAATGTTCTGAATTGCGAAACGGATAGGGGCGTGTAGTAATGCGTGTCATTTTGTTGGTTCCTTTCTTTCCTCTGCCAATGTGCTTTTCATTGTTTCTCGTATTAATTTGACTAATGATGGTTTAATCCAGAATTTTTTGAGCGATAGAGGGGTTGTGGTCAGTTCAGTTATCTGTGTATTGCCGGTAAATATCAATTTAAGTTGTTTGAGCTTTCCACTTTGCAGGGCGTGTAAAAGAGGCGCAAACCAATCACGCTCTATCGCTTGTAATTGCTGTATCCATTCTGACCATTCCCCGGTAAGTGCTGGTGCGATAAGATCGTCCAGCAATAAAAAGCCATGCGCGCCGGGGGTGGCAATAAGTTTTTCGGCATTACCATTAATGCTGATCTTATGCGCAGTCAATTGACCAAATATGCGTGCCCAGCCGTACAGGTTAAAAGCGTGGCTGTAGGAGTAGTTGACCGGTGCGCTTACCAAATTAATTCCTGGACTACCTCCACCCCATAGCCATAACGCGTTGATTGCCTGCATGCTGGTCGCAGCACGTTGTTGATTTAGAGTGTTTTCAAACCATTGCATTTGCACTTTATTTTGGAGCTTGCACCATGCCCGAGCACCTTCGCCATAGGGCATCCAGATATCGATGTTATGTCCGCACGCGGCATCGGGAGTCGATGTCTGCAATTGTTGCCAGTCATTGGCACGAACAAACCACGTATTAGCATCGCCATACAGCAAGATCCTATTATCTTCTTCAAAAAATGGTTTGGCTTCGTCAAAAAGTGCCCGCGAATTGGCTTCCGATAAAGTCACCTGGCGAATATCGGTCAGTACTAGATGATCGCGGGCGATGTGAATGTGGGCCGGATGCAGTATGAACCAATGGCCTTCATTCACAGTAAGGCCAAACGCTCGCATAACAGCGAGGGCGACTGGCGGGCTGGAATGTTGACTTTCTGGATGTATTTCTAGAATATGTATGTGGTTTTCTAAGCCGAAGCTTTGCGTGAGCCAAGCTTCATGCGGCAGCGCCCTTGCAAACTCATCTAGAATATAACCTTGTCTGCTACCCGTTTTGACGCGGGCGACTAGGTTGGCAAGCGCGGGTAAGCGTAATTCACGCATTATGTCGCGGGTTAGTTCAGCCGGAGGTAAACCGAACGGTATGAGGATGTCGAGATGGTTCATGTACGAATTGTATGGTATCTGGACCAGCGGGTGGAAAGCGTTGTTTGCGATACGCGTCTTGTTGCAGATCAGTATTGCAGGTCTGGGGTTCTTTGTTTACAAAGGTGGGGGCAAGATCACTTTACGGAAGGCTATCGCATTCTGCTAAATTTCTTAGACTAAAGATCTCTCAAGAAAAAATCATGAATCAGAACAAACAATTAAGATCAACTGAAACAGAAACACAAAGATCAAAAACCGATTTTTATCGTAATGGACAACGCTTCTCTACATCATGATATTGATGTAGGACTTATGCAAAACCGTCGAGTAGCATTTTGCTTTTCTAGCCTTACTAGCGTACTGTTCTCGTCGGCACGCCTTGCTGGGACAGTTTTGCGTAAGCCTTAACATTGATGCTCTACCTGATCGGACAATCTCATATTTTGGTATTTTGGCGGTCAAGTAGATTATTAGAAAATGAAAGTACAAAAATTTTCATATTTGTTAGACATTATTGAGGAAGTTATCTCTCTCCTGAAGTAATACTTTTATGTGGTTTCTTTTCAAGATTGTAAATAAATATGTGTTAAACATATCGGAATAGGTAATTGGGTGTTCGATTTAGTTACAAACCTTATAAGGACTGCTGAATTATGGCAGACAGCTGGCTGATTTAGGGAGCCTAGAATTGAGCATTTTTAAAAATTTACCGTTTGAGTGGCAGGTTGGCATTCGTTATACGCGGGCTGGAAAGCGTAGTGGTCGGAATAGCTTCATTTCCTTTATTTCATTGATATCAATGGCTGGGATTGCGCTGGGTGTTGCTGCGTTGATCGTGGTATTGTCAGTAATGAATGGTTTTCAAAAAGAGGTGCGGGACCGGATGTTATCGGTGCTGGCGCATATCGAAGTATTTGATGGCTCCGGCCAGATGCCAAACTGGGAGGAGGTCGCCAAGCAGACACTTAAGAATAAAGAAGTGATTGGTGCTGCTCCCTATGTAGAGGCGCAAGCCATGCTGACGCGGGATGGAGAATTACGTGGCGTTGGTATTCGTGGCGTGCTACCTTCAGAAGAACCAAACGTGTCGGACGTGGCTAAGCAGACTAAACAGGGTAATTTTAATGATCTAAAAGCCGGTAAATTTAATATTGTGCTTGGTATCGAGTTAGCACGCAGTTTACATGCTGGTATCGGTGACAAGGTGACAATGCTGGCGCCGCAAGGGCAGGTCACACCAGCAGGTGTTGTCCCACGATTAAAACAATTTATGGTAGTCGGAATTTTTGAGGCGGGCCATTTCGAATATGATTCTTCACTGGCTTTTATTCAGGTGGATGATGCTGAAAAGATGTTCCGACTGAACGCGCCCTCGGGTTTACGTTTGAAAGTCAATGACATGCTACGTGCCCCGGAAGTGGCGCAGCAGTTGGCGCAGACGACGTCGGCCAATCTCTATTTGCGCGACTGGTCACAACAGAACAGTAACTGGTTCGCTGCGGTGAAAACCGAGAAGCGCATGATGTTTATTATCCTCACACTGATTATTGCAGTCGCTGCTTTTAATTTGGTATCAATACTGGTAATGACGGTAACGGAAAAGCAGGCCGACATTGCGATTTTGCGTACGTTGGGCGCTTCGCCGGATTCGATTATGAAAATTTTCATGATTCAAGGAGCATTGGTAGGTTTGATAGGTACCGCGCTTGGGGTCAGTTTTGGTGTGTTGGTGGCGTTGAATATCGACATCATCGTTCCTGCGATAGAGCATTTGTTGCACGTCCAGTTTTTGCCGAAGAGCATTTACATAATTAGTGAGTTGCCATCGGATTTGCGTTGGTTAGACGTTTGGACTATTGGTGGCGTAGCCGTGATATTGGCTTTTGCTGCCACGCTGTATCCAAGTTGGTGGGCGGCGCGGGTTAAGCCAGCGGAGGCGCTGCGCTATGAATGATTTCTTAATACCAACAATGGCAACTGCGCAGGTAACAGCATAGGCAACAATATGAATCAAATTATTTTGTCGAGTCGCGGTTTGGGTAAAGCCTTTACCCAAGGCAGCTACACCGTCAAAGTCTTAGGTGGAATTAATATTGATGTATTCAAAGGTGAGCAAGTTGCCATTGTCGGCACATCGGGTTCAGGCAAGTCAACACTGCTGCATTTATTGGGTGGTTTGGACACACCAACGAATGGTAACGTTACGCTGTTAGGTAAGGATTTGCGTATTTTGGGCGAGAAAGCACGCGGCGACTTGCGTAACACTGCGCTTGGTTTTGTCTATCAGTTTCATCATCTGCTGCCGGAGTTTTCTGCACTTGATAATGTCGCCATGCCATTAATGATTCGTCGCCTGGCACGTAGCGATGCGCAAGAACAAGCGCACGCTATTTTGTCGCGGGTGGGTTTGTCCAAGCGGGTAATACACGTACC
>JACMQE010000092.1 GCA_014377145.1 Glaciimonas sp.
CTTCAATCCTCCAACTCTACTAAAAACACCCACATGAACGCTTCACTAATCCAAATAACTCCCCCTCCTCATGTCCACTTTCACGAAGACAATGTCCCCGCAATTGAAACATCGCTACTTATTACTAACCTTACTGATGTTCACAATACATCCGTTTTACTTGGATTAAAATAACAACAAACGCCGCTTGAAAAGTGGTGCAGCTATTGCCAATATGAAAACATAGGTGCTTTATCTTGTCCTGAAAAGTCATCCTCCAACTGAGCATGCCGTCAAAAGAGTAACCTTTCAGAGAAAACCCTAGAAGGGTTCGATAAAATAATTATCCCCATCTCTTCCGCATTACTAGCGCAGATGCTATCTATCTAACCCGACCAATTAAGCACTTTAATTAGTCAGGAAACAGGTAGTGAAGTATTGACCATAACACGTGAGGATTCCATTAAATACTTCAAGAATCACGAATACCATGGAGAAGTTATCGTATTTAGCACGGACGTATCCAACAAGAAAACTTTACGGCAGCAGGTTATGGATTACCTCGTTCGTTGCCATCAAAAAGTACCTGGACTTGTTGTAGTGTTAATTTTTTATTGCATAAAATATGGAGAAATGACGTACTACAAAATTCAATCCTGGCAGAACTCGACTAATCAAGCATTAATTTCATATAGATTAATATCGCATGAAAATAACGCCCCTGAAAAAATAAGCGCGTTATCTAAACTGAGAGAATGTGAAGAATTTGGTATATACGAAGCCGGAGTGCGATTTTACAAGCGCTCCGCTAAAGGAGAAAATATTTAATATTTATTAAATAACGATGTATTAAAATTGTATTTTACAAATCAATAGTAATAATACTACTTAGAAAATTAGTCGGTGCTTGAGCGTATCAACACAAAAATATGATTTTTATATTACTCGTTCGTCAATATAGAACCGCCTCTATAAGCCTCCACCGTCTGGCCATGTTGATGAAATTCAGATGTTCTCCTAAACACTACATCTGACTGGCGATTCTACCAAGCACGGCTGGTTTGCCGAGAATGCCGGTGGAAGCCGAATGTCTAATTAAAATTGGGATGAACCGCGAATCTTATACCGTTTCTTGTCTCCCTTATATCGCTTCCCATACCAATCAAACCAAACACGTTAGGCTGAAAATGGGTTATGTTCTTCACTTTGACGTTCTATCGTATCAAAGAATTGTTATTAACGGTGGCCGTAATAATTTACATCACGCCACCGACCCAAACACGTTAAAAATCTTTTAATATAATTTTGCCAATAACATGTCTAGCTTCCAGCCTTGCATGCGCTTTCCGCAAATTTTCTGTGTTGATAGGCGACAAAACCTGACTTACTGTGGTGACCAGGACTTTACTATCAATTAATCGTGCCATCTCATCTAATAAATTACCCTGCTCTGCCATGTCCGGGGTTTGAAACATGGAGCGTGTGAACATAAACTCCCAGACGAATCCAGCACTCTTTGCTTTTACAAGATCAATCAGTAACGGTGCTGTATTTTAGACAATGGTGCAAATATTGCCTTGCGGCCTAATGATTGTTGGTGCTGTCGGAAAATGTTGATCGATATTGTTCAGACTCAAGATGTAATCAGCAATTCATTCAATTGCGCCTGCATATCTCCAAAATGGTTAATCACGTATTGCGCACCAAGTGCACGTATCCATTTTTCGAATTCTGGACGCGATGCAGTGGCGATCATGGCATGCTGCCAACGATCCGTTCATCCACCAATTGATACTCAATGTTTGTACCCGGGCCGGTGATATCACCGGCCTTAAAGCGACTAACCTCCAACCGCTGCCACAATGCCAGCGGCATCCCATCCCAAGACGCGTGGCGCTGGCTCGACCTTATCTTTTGGCGCGCGAACTTTAGTGTCAACGGGATTAACAGCTATGGCCTTGATTTCAATCAATAAATCACGGCCTTGTGGAGTTGGCTTGGGAAAGATAACGTCAAGCAGCGAGGCGGGGTAGTCGATAGGCAAATAATGTGTTGATGCAACGGCTTTCATTGAGTGTTCCTGTTCAGATATGGGGAGAAAAAGGAAAAGGACAATCAAGTCTGCTATGTTGCGTTCATCGCGCCGTACACGCTTCCCCTTTAATTGTGGGAACCTGTTATCCGCGTTTAATTTATCCCACAAAGAGCTTATTATTTATTTACTTTCAAAATATTGTTTTAATTTCAAAAATATTTTATAAATGTATGCGGCCCATGCGATCTAGCTTTTCATTTTGACAGCCGACTTCGGAAGTATCTCAAAAGCAGCGCGCCAACACACTTTGGTGCCTGCGATGGCTGCTGCTGGCCTAAAACGCCTAAAGTTGCAACTGAATACCCACTCCTTCGTGCGTTCCACGCGTAGTCTTCGAGTAACGCCAAAAGGCCCGCTATTTTTAAACTATAGCCGCCAGCCGTTGGCGTTACTGACACAAGGAAGGCGCTAGTACGTAGCGAAGGCGCAGAAATGGTATCTGCATCTATCGATGCCGTCTGATGTAGGAAAAAAATGTATTGTTGCCTACAGGGGCGATCATCGCCAATACTACACCCGCGCATCGACATGCACCTTATCTAAAAAAGGCAAACGCGCATGCGTAGGTAGAGAGGGCAAAAGAGGATGGTAATAGCTATTTATTCTATGCTAAAGACTGTTTATATTAAGGATTTACACAAATTTTCTCAGCAACGCGTTTATCAAAACATGCTGATGATATTAGGCATGTAACGGACCACGTAGGTGGCTAGGAAGTAGAATGCAGCGGGGGTGATTTTGCGTAAGTTCCTCTTCTCAATTCAAGGTATGATCATGCTCGCTTCCTTTGGCATAGCTAGCGAACTGCATTTTGCCTTAAACAAGGCACTATTATGGCCACGTCGTTATTGAAAACAGTTGAATTTAATTGAGAAAAATAGTGATAGATCAAGAATTACTGAAACCGGCGCGAAGGAAAATTGTTATCATTGGTGGGGGCGTAATTGGCATGTCCACCGCCTATTTTGTGGCCGAATCTGGTCACCAAGTCGCTCTAATCGAGCAGCGTAGCAACGTTGCGGAAGTAGCCACGTTAGGAAATTCAGGGATGCTGGCAACGGCTTCGACTACACTTTGGGCGGTCAACGGCATGCGAAAGCGCATCTTTAAGGGCCTGTTCAGCCAAGAAAGCCTCGACTATTTTAAATGCTCGTTTAAGTCCTTCCCTATAGCGTTGGCTGCTGCACTGGAATGCAACACTGGAACTACAACGTTATCAATTACATGCTAAGCGCATGCAGCGTCTAGCAACTTACATCCAGAAAATATTAATAGAATTATAACAAAAATGCTAACTTGGTTTTGAACAAAGCAATGGTCTTTTAAAGCTTTTCCGTACAGGAAAAGAACTCGCCGCAACCGTTTCCTTACGAGCCATGCTAAGTGAATACAATGTCGCTTAGCAGCTGCTGAATGGATCCGGCGTACAGTTCTAGAACCCGCGCGTAAAGTTGCGGGTGGCTTGTACTTTCCCGATTTGGCATCAGGTGATCGTACCTTATTTACCAAACAATTAAAAGCCTTGGCGAACGCCAGCGGCGTACAATTTCACTTTGATCTGCGCGGTGATACAATGAACTCGCAGGATGGCCGCGTGGCGCTGCGTATTGGCGACAATGTCTTACATGCGGACGCGGTCGTAGTTGCTGCCGGGATGGACATTGCGGCCTTATTAAAAAATCTTGGAATAAAAGTGCTATTGCAGGTGGTCAAAACCTATACAGTTAAGGCGGCGGTTAAAAATCATGATGTCGCGCCTAAACTGGCATTGTAAGACGATGCTTATAAAGTCAATATGGCCCGCATCGGCGAACGGATACGTATAGCCGGTATTGCAGAGTTGGGGGCAACGAATGCAACGATAGATGACAAAGCCCTATGCAGGTTCTTAAAGGTGTCGCAAGAATGGTATCCAGATGCAACGAATTATCAAAATGCACAAATATGGAAGGGCCATATCCCGGTGCTGGCAGACGAAGTGCCTTTAATAAGCGCCAAGGGCAGTATTTATGTTTATATCAACATCGGTCATGGCGGCAGTGGCTGGAGCATGGCGTTGGGAGTCGCTAAAACGTGGCGGACCAAATTTCCGGTTATATGCCACAGATTGATCTTGATGGCTTGAAGCTGGCACGCTATCGACGCTAATAGACTTTCCGGCAACTCCACACCACATATCGATGCAGACAGACACACCATGACGGCACTTTACTCAAGCGCAGAAATTTGCAGAATGGAACAAGCGGCCTGCATACAGCTATCGTCCTATACACTAATGCAGCGCGCCGGAAAGGCCGCCGCTGATATCGCGCTAAAACTGTTACCGGACAATGTGCACAAAGCGCGCATTTTGGTATTGGTAGGCCCGGGTAAAAATGGCAGCGACGCGTTAGAAACGGCGACTGTCTTGACGCAGTCAGGTGCGGAAGTAGTCGCCCTGCTGCCAATGGGCATGACCACTCTACCATCTGACGCTGCCAGTGCCCGCAGTCGCGCTACCAGAGCGGGTGTACACTTTATGCCACCTGAACAATTCACCAATATCGATGGCATCGCATGGTCACTGGTCATCGATGGCTTATTAGGAATTGGTCTTAAACGTCCACTCGACGATCTATTACGCAGCCTGGTCGCCACGGTGAATACGTTCGATTGCCCAGTCCTAGCGCTGGATATCCCCACCGGTTTGGATGCCGATACCGGTATATTGGTTGGTCCCGACGGCACTGCCATCATCGCCGATCATACGATTACGTTCATCGGCGATAAAATCGGGTTGCATAGCGGCGATGGCCCTGAATATGCCGGCAAGGTCACACTCGCAAAATTAGATGTCGCCAGTAATCTTTTACTGCCATCACAGTGTGCAGTGAATGCGCCCACGTTATTCGGCAGTAACTTGCGACCACGCCTACGGAATGCTCATAAAGGCAGCTTTGGCAGCGTGGCAGTGATTGGTGGAGCAGAAGGCATGACTGGGGCGGCGATTCTTGCCGGACGTGCTGCTGCAAAATCCGGCGCGGGCAAAGTTTTCATTGGCTTTCTCGATACGCCCCC
>JACMQE010000093.1 GCA_014377145.1 Glaciimonas sp.
AGTCACTAAAGCAGCTGTGCTGATGCGATCAAGCAAAAAGGTCGGCTTGACGAAACACTGCCAGCAATAATTTCTTAACCGGTGCCGGCAATGGCGCATCTGCCAACTTATCCGCTGAGTACCAGATGTGCGAGGATTGTGCCGCAGTGTTTAACCGATGTACAAGTTTAATTTCAAAGGGGAAAATGTGCAATTTAAAATGCGTAAAAACGTGTAAGAACGATTGTAACGGTTCGCATGATGCCACAGCCCCAAAAGGCGCAGTCACACGCGCCACCGAAAATGCAATATCCTGCGCCATATCAAACTCTGGAAGTGACAATAATCCACCCCAAATACCACTATCCCGTCGTTGCTCCAACATTACATGATCGCGATCAACGATTACAAACATCCCGGTTTGCTTTTCTGGAATCACTTTTTTTGGCTTACGCACAGGCAACTGCGTCACACGATCAGCCGCTAATGCCACGCAGCGCTGGGCTAGTGGACAGGATGTACAAGAAGGTTTGCTGCGAGTACATATTGTAGCGCCCAAATCCATCAATCCCTGGGTATAAGATTCAACGCCGTGCTCCGGCAACAAAGCCACCGCGCGATGCCACATCGGCATTTCAATTTGTTTGGCTCCGGGATAACCGTCGATACCGAATACACGTGCGAAGACACGCTTAACGTTGCCATCAAGAATAGCCGCTCGCACACCATAAGAAAACGCCGCGATAGCCGCAGCGGTGGAGCGCCCTATTCCAGGCAAATCTTCAAGTATTAATGGATCGCGGGGAAACACGCCGCCATATTCTGCCACTACTCGCTTTGCGCAACGATGCAGATTGTGGGCACGGTTGTAATAACCTAGGCCGCTCCAATGCGCCATCACTTCTTCGCTCGACGCTTCTGCCAGACTGTGCACGTCCGGAAAGCGCAACATAAATTTTTGATAGTAGGGAATAACGGCAGTCACTTGTGTCTGCTGTAGCATGACTTCAGAGAGCCAGACAAGATACGGATCGCGCGTATTTTGCCAAGGCAATGTGTGCCGTCCATGCTGCTTCTGCCAGCTAATCACCGCATCTGAAAATGTCAGATCGACAAACAATTTTGCTGCGTCATTCTGCACCAGAACGTTCGCCACATCCGCAGCATTGATCTCATTTCTGCTACTTATAAATTTGGAAATACTAGTAACTTTGCTATTCATGACTCGCTTCATTTATACGGTAACTTTCAGCAATTTCCGATCGGGTCTAAGCGCTTCTCAAGGGGTCTTTGACATTGCTCTTTGGGCCGCAAGCGTATTATGTAAATCTCGATAGACTAAATTCTGCTTCCAGCCGGGCCATCACGGCTTTCAGCCATGCATTCACATCGCGACTGGCTTGCAGAAAACGCATTCTCATGCACGATGTAATCGCATCAAAAGTCGCTGCATTAATACGAACTAACTGGTTTTAAGTAACGTCACCGCACCAAACTCAAGGCGATAAGTGGTTTTAATAAAACCAATTTCCTGAAGATATGTACCTAGCGCAAAAGGCATTAGCGTCGAGAACGTCAAGCCGTGTTCAGTCGAAAATTGTTGTCACATGATCAATGTTATTTTCGCAATTTTAGCAAACCCTGCTTAAATTCTTTTTTCTCAATATCAACCCAATTCATCATTAGGACTTACGTAAAATTGCCCCAGCAGCGTTGTACTTTCCTAGCCGCATTAGCGGCGTACTGTGTTTGTCGACAGAATTGGTGAGCCCGTTGCTGGGGCAATTTTACGTAAGTCCTTACCATACAGCTGATGATTCTTTTATTATTGTTTACCAGCATCACTCCCACTTACTGCATCAAATACCCAACGCATTATTATTTTTGACACTTTTTACAGTAAAAAGTAGAACGCTGCCCCTGCTTGATCTGCTCTATTAACGCTCCACAAACCCGACATGGCTGCCTAGCACGGTCATAAACGAAATAACTCTGCTGGAAATAGCCAGTGCGTCCATCAGCACCGACGAAATCGCGCAATGTACTGCCGCCCTTCTCGATGGCCCGTGTCAGAATATCCCGAATCGCACTCACCAATTTAAGATATCTGGCCAATCCAATACGATGTGCCGCCGTCTTCGGATTAATACCGGTCTGAAACAGACTTTCACACGCATAAATATTGCCGACGCCCACGACGATATCGCCAGCCAGCAATACCTGTTTAATTGGCGCGCTACGATAGCGTGTTTGCTGATACAGAATTTCACCCGAAAAAATATCTTCCAGCGGCTCCAGCCCTAATTTTGCCAACAATACGTGTTCGGCAATCGGCCCGTCTTCCGAAGCATGCCAGAGAACCGCACCAAAACGACGCGGATCGGTCATCCGCATTAACTGCTGACCCACCACTAAATCGAAGTGATCATGTTTTTTGGGTAGTGTTGCCAACGGCATAATCCGTAAATTTCCTGACATGCCTAGGTGGACAATCAACGTGCCATGATCGAAATGAATCAGCAAATATTTACCGCGCCGACCGGTTCCGCGGATCATGCGTCCGCTCAGGTGCGCCGATAAATCTGGTGGAAAAGGCCAGCGCAATCCACTCCGGCGAAAAATCACTTCCGAGACAATCTGGCCTTCGAGATGCGGTGCAATGCCGC
This sequence comes from Glaciimonas sp., assembly GCA_014377145.1. The sequence continues at coordinate 2,646 of JACMQE010000093.1, forward strand.
TTCTTGTTACTTCAACTTCAGGGAGTTCTGGCATAACGCAAAAGCATTCAAAAAAGTTCAACAAATAGGGGGTTATGGGTCAAATGACAAATATCTATCTCCGATATCTCATAAACCGTGAAACCAGCATGTACAGTCGCGCACTACCCTCTGGTTGGGCGTAAAATCAGAGTTGCCTCTAAAAACCTAGGACTCAGCCAAACAAAGTCCTGCCAGAACTACCCAATAACTTCGCTTTGCTAGTCAGGATAATGCCTTGAAAAAAGTTCTTACCATTGTAACGCTCTCGACCTTATTGTCTGCATGTGCAGGCTCGGCGCTAACCAATAGCACCAGTGCTACCAAAAATACGTCCGCCGATCAAAGTACAGCGGTGGCCACAAAATCGGATGAGGTCAAAACTAACATCGCTCGAAAGACCACCAACGAACATTTGCCGTCAGTCAATTTGAACGGGGAAATTCTATTCAAGGCAGTTAGTTCCGAGATCGCTTTTCAACGCGGCAACTGGCATTCCGGCTATGCCACCATATTAAGTCTGGCAAAAGATACACTCGATCCACGTTTTGCACGCCGCGCTGCCGAAATGGCACTTAGTGGTAAACAGGGTAGCAACGCATTGGTAGCGATTCGCTTATGGAGTGAATTAGCCCCGGACTCGGAAGAAGCAATCCAGTATTATCTGGGTTTCATCATGTTGAGCGATAATCTGGCAGAAGCACAGCCGATTTTTGAACAACGTGTAAGAGATACAACATCGCAAACGCGTGGCCTAATGATATTTCAGGTCCAGCGAATGCTCAGCCGAGCACAAGACAGACCCGCCGCCATGACGATGCTCGAGTCTGTGGTCGGCCCTTATATGAACATGCCAGAGGCACACTTAGCATTAGCACAAGCCACCTTTTCTAACGGCAACAGTGTCCGTGCCGTTGAAGAGGCTAATTTGGCATTGCAGTTAAAACCAGATTCCGAACTTGCTATTCTGACTGTTGCACAAGTCGCACCAGACAAAGTATTGGCAAAGAAAGCGCTGACTAATTTTCTGAAAAGCCATCCGAAAGCACGTGAAGTCCGGATCGCCTATGCCCGCACTTTAGTAGAACAGAAAGAATACGATCAAGCACGCAGTCAATTTGAGATTGTACTCAAAACCGACATGCAAAATATCACCACCTTATTGGCGTTGGGTTTGCTAAACACGCAAATCGGCGATACTAAAATGGCCGAAAAGTATTTGATTAACTACGTCGATGAACTGGCGGCGCGTCCCGATGAAAATCGCGACAATACCCAAGCTTTACAAATTCTTGCCCAAATATCGGCCGAACGTAATGATATTGACGGCGCACTAAAATGGCTGGCGAAAGTCGGCCCTGGCGAAGCCTATTTTGAGACGCAACTCCGCCGTGCACAATTAATCGCCAAGCG
>JACMQE010000094.1 GCA_014377145.1 Glaciimonas sp.
AAATGGCATTTGGAAAACGTTCTGTTACCTTCATTAAGGAAGTTCATTGACAGCAACGCCGGTGCGCTTAATACAGCATACAAATCCTGGATTCGTATCACCCCAGAAGGCATGGGCATCGCTTTATTCATTTTTTAATTTCCGACCAAATCAAAGGACAAATATCCGGATCACCATAATCTGGGTGACCATTTATTTCACGACGTACCAAATAATCGTGGTTGTAGTATAGTATTCTTTTCCATCATCAAGAACCTATCGTCGCCAGCGATTATCACCATCTTACAGATGCAACGAAATCGCCCGGCGTGACGTGCCGGATTGATTCTATCCAATACCATGGTAAGTCCGACAGTGATGGAGAATAGTATATCCCTTGAAAATACTCATCGGAATTTTACGTATTTTTTGCGCTTTATAAGTCGTATTTTTAGACAGCATCTCATCTAAAATGAAAGAATCGCGATTGGCAAAATGTCTTACTACCGTATCGTCAATGGGCAATTCTTTCCAACGATGGCTACCATCTATCATGGTAGTAGTTACCATCTCTGTTCATCGGAATCATGAAATGGAATGAAAGCGGTAAGCATGCGTTCAGACGAGCAGCTAGAATATAATACCGATCAAAATGCCAAGGCACGATGTGGGTAGAAGCTTGCGTGCTTGGGTGGTTTACGAAGAAGTGTTGACTGAAAGAGCCTAATCGTTGGCGCACCTGCAAGCGTTGCAGCGATCACACCGAGCAACGGCTTAGTCAATACTTGGCGAAACGCATTAACTTCGTATTGAACATATTCGTTGTATCTTTGTAGCTCACCGTGCTCCGGTTTCCAATAAGAAATTTTCGGCGAAATAGTGGGCAAAAGCCGGTCTCTATAACCAGAATAGTAATGTTTGCTCGCCTCTTCAAAAATTGCTATTCTGGTATCGGTGAATAATTTTCTTTCGATAGCCACCACCCGTGCTTGTTATAAAATTGAACCTCCTTATCAATCAGCAACAAAGTACGGTCATGATCTGATAATTTAAAATAATCGTTGTCAACCATCAAAATAATCTCCGTTAATAGGAAGTTTTTCGCCTCAGTCGCAACGGCTTGATACAGTGCCTTGATATTGCCACTACTGAATTTGCGGACCTTACAACGCTCAATCAATTCAAAAAACAGTGTGCGACGAACATGTGTTGATTCAGTATCTTGATCAGCCAGAATATTCAGCGCACGCAAGATATCCATATTGTGAACAGCAACTTCAAACCGTTCAGGAAGCATGTCGTAATAAATGCGTGGCGTTCTTAAAAACAATATGCCCTGCTTGTTACATGACATTAACAGCAGACATGATGCAACTTGTGAGAAAAGCGACATGCTGTACTCCTGAGCCCCCATGGCGATCGACAAAATCGATAATTTGACCACTCGTTGTATCTCCCCTAGCTCGAGCAAGGTGAACGTCACATGTCCAGAAAGGCTCTGAACAACGGTGGAATTCATCGTTTGGGAACATACAATCGTTTGCTCTGAAAAATTGTATAAAACCCTAATGCTTGTTCATAGAAACGGACGGTACAGCCAAGTTCACCATGTAGCAGACAGACTGCGAAGTGATCAATGGCATCAAGCTGAAAAATAGTGGAATCAAAGAACGGTCCACCTTGGCCGCCAGGCAATACATGGAAACCAGGGGCAATGTTGGACTTTGGCTATTGCTCTCGATCAAAATATGTGAGGGATTACCAAAGGCAGAGATCGCAGCACATACCCGACCGTCTTCTGGGATTAGAGATTCAGTAATAGATATCGCACCTTCTGCAATAATGGCACGTTGATGAAAGTCTGCTAGGTCAGATATTTGCAAAGCAACGTCTGCAACACCGTCCCCATGCTTCTGCAAGTAAATAAAAGCTGGATGTTAGTAATTAAGCACGGAGGTAAAAATTAATCCAATTCGATTTTTCCGCAAGAATAGTGAATAGCTAGTCCCTAATGTTTGGCTGTGGAGGTGCCAGCCGACCAAACGAAATCCATAACGAACAACACACTCTGATGCAGAAGCCCACGCATCGAAGATGTAGAACTCGACATGATGAATATTTAATGGATTACTTTTTAATATGTTTAGCAAAAAATGTGCTCTATTTATTTATTGACATGACATATCCGGCAAAGCCTGAAGTTCGGTATAGACTTGGATGTTTCTCCTAAAGATAAGACTTATGCAAAATTGTCTCAGCAAGACATGTCAACAAAGTCATTACGCACGTAAGACAAAAAGGTATACTGCCGATGGGACAATTTTGCGTAAGTCCTAAAAGAACTTTTTTCAACAAAAAACGATCTTCCTGTACTTATTTTTTAGCAAAAAAAATATAAATATGATATTGTTGTATAGAAAATAATTTTTTAGTGGTGATTATAAGATTTATGAATTGAGCTAATAAAGTCTTGGGCTTCAACGATTTATAAAACTCTCGAGTCTGGTCGAGAATTAAAGTGCCATCATTTTGTTCAACTTTACATACCGCCCATACCGCCACGTTAACGCGAAGCCATAATATTTGGAGGTCAGGACCTCCCCTGTTAAAAGTAGCTTCATATGATGATGAGTTAAATCGGCATCAACCATGAATAACGAGTCCATCGACGTCGTCCATTCAAATGCACTGATTCAACAGTTTGTATTTAACGCAAGTTCGTCTCTTTTCATTTCCACAGACCAACAACTTTAGGCTCTGCTGCGTACCCTCACGTAATTTAAGAAATGTCCCTATGACTGCCATAAATTATTAGACATACTCAACTCACACCCGAGGTTAAATGTTCCGACAATCATAATTATTCAGGTTATGGTTTAAATCATATGTAAAGACATGGAATGCCGCCTTCAATCTTTAAGGCGAATCTTCTGAATAGCGTATCGTTGGCCGGAAAAAGAATGAAGGATGACTTTTTACAAGAATGGTAAGAAAAGAATGCTGTTCAAGTAGTGGCAAATAAAGTCGGCAAATTATTAGTTTAAAGACGAAGATTACATGTAAGAAACGCTACATGTGAAAACTAATATTTTGGATTTGAAATAAACCTCTGTCGGTCTGGGGGGGCGATTTTATAACCGTTTCGACAACACAACTCACCTGAATGGAGTCCGCCATTATTAAGAACAGCGTGAGGTTGAAGATAGTCAGGTGTTAAACCAAGCGCAGTAATACGTATCCCATGAATCAGAAACGCTTCCCTACTTTTTAGCACACAGAAACGGTTTTTATTTCTATCCTGGAAGGATGATTGAAACCGGCATGGCACAGAGACTTATCTACTACAACGAGACGATTTGTTCGCCTTTCAGGCAGATACTCCGCACAGGCGGGAGTGACTGAGCTAATTTCCGCTGTAGTTTCTGTCAGTGACTATTTATTCACCGCTAGATGAGTAGTTTTGCGGCTAGTTTGGCTATTGCACCTAGTTACCGCGATAGCCAGCTACGCTATAGATAAAATAGGACGCTCTGCGCCGCGTTAAATAAACCTGATAACAGTGAAATGAGTTTGACAGAGGGCTATTCAGCATCCGGCTTTAACGCCTTTCTGATGAAATTCATGGTCTCTATTTGCGCAACACCATGCGCGTTAATGGAGTTAACTTGTTTCTGCGCAAAGTCATGCAATAACCAGCTAGAGGCAATCGCAAATTCCTGCAATGCATCACTCTGTCCCGGGACCAATAAGGGACAATTTTCCATATTGATCTCTGCATAGGGAGCATCTGTATCTTTGCACCTATTAGCTTCAATGATTGTAAGGCAGGTATGGAACCCCTGACAAACATCTGAAGTAACCCGGACAAAATCCACAAAATGCACGTTTTTTCTTCATCGCTCATTAAGCTAAATGGTTCTTTAAAGGTGTCTGAGCGACGGGGTTTAAATTTTTTAGGCGGTTTAGTGCAGGCATTGATTGATCCTTTATTTTAAGTGAAACGTTGCCTTCGGTGAACGGGATGAGAGAAAATGGTAAGTTTGACAGACTAAATGCAAAAATAAGCGCAATAGCCCAAAGGTCTGCTGACAACATCGTACAAAAAGACCACGAGCATCCAGGGTGCGCTCTAGGCTTTCACACCTAATTCCTTTTTGAAGGATGTGGCCACGGTAACGCCGCTGAAAACTGAGGTCAACTAGTAAATGCTGATGGCGACAGAACAGGATAGCGATTTTAGGCAATCGGCGTTGCTGAACGCAACTGCTGCGAATCTGAACTGGCCAGTCTTAAGACATTTCCCTATTTGTGCGCTCACGCTTAGCAACCGCCAATGCAAATAATGGCAAATTATTATCGCCTTCATTTATCGTGGCTAACGTCAGAGGGTTTAGCGTCAGGATTAGTGCGGAATTAACCACCAACGGCCCGGGGTTAAAAGGCAATTAAGCATTGGCAAATGTCCGTTGCCGTCGATGCTAATGGTCAAAGCCGTCGTTTCGAGCGACAATCGCGCATCTTCTGCGGCGGCTTATGCTGTGTAAACAGCCGCATCATTTTTCTGTTTCACTATCGAATTATTAAGACTCCTTTATGTCATTTTCCTCACTGGAGCTCCTTCCCTCCCTGCTACAAGTTCTCAGCGAAAAGGGCTATCTTACTCTAACGGCGATTCAGATAGCTGCTATTCCGGCGATTTTGTAAGGTAATGATGTGCTCGGATTGGCACATACCGGTTCTGGCAAGACAGCGGCGTTTTTTCTAGCAATGTTGCAACTTTTGCAGGATGGGCAGAGCGAAAAAGCACGTGTAGCTGGGAGCATTGGCTCGACGCGCCTGGTGCAGGCACTGATTCTGGTTCCTACGCGTGAACTTGCCGCGCAAATCGGCGAATCAATTCTGACATCATTACGTAGTATGGCGCAGTATCGGGCCACGCCTGCGGCGTCACTGAAGATTGTTACTGTGTCTGGCGGTGTATCGATCAATACACAAATGATGGCGTTGCGCGGCGGCGTGTCTAACGTCAGTTTCAGCTTCCGTAGCAATGATCCGGTACGGGAAGCGATCGACACGGTTTTTTGTATCATGCGATCAAAGCGGGCATGACCATGGGGATCGTCAACGCCGGGATGATCGGCATCTATGACAGCTTGCCTGCCGAACTGCGCGAACAGCTCGAAAATTTTAGCATGAATCGGCGCGAAGATGCGACCGAACGCATGGTTGACATCGCTTCAACCTTGAAAGCCGGTGCAAAGAAGGAAGAAGAAACGCTGGAGTGGTCAGCGGCACCTTGCAACAACGCTTGTCGCATGCGTTGGTGCAGGGCATCACGCAATGGATTGTGGAAGATACCGAAGAAGCACGGCAGGAATTGTTGGGCAATGACGGTCGTCCGATCCACGTTATCGAAGGGCCGTTGATGGATGGCATGAACGTGGTAGGCGATCTGCTCGGCCAAGGGAAAATGTTTTTGCCGCAAGTGGTGCAGTCTGCCCGCGTAATGAAGCAAGCCGTAGGGCATTTTATCCCGTTCATCGAAGAAGAAAAATGTCTCGACGAAGAACGTACCGGTATCGCCGCAAAATCAAAAGGAAAAATCGTGATTGCTAAGGTCAAAGGTGACGTCCATGACATCGGTAAAAACATCGTGTCGGTTGTTCTGCAATGTAATAGCTTTGAAGTCGTCAACATGGGCGTGATGGTGCCGTGCTCCGAGATTTTGGCGATGGCAAAGGCGGAAAACGCAGATATTATCGGTTTCAGCGGCTTGATTACCCCGTCATTGGAAGAGATGGGTTACGTTGCGAAAGAAATGCAGCTTGATCCCTACTTCCGCAGCTTAAAAATGCCTTTGCTGATTGGCGGTGCGACGACTAGTCTCGCTGATTTTATTACACCGAAATCTTCAGGCGTTGCCGATTATATTGGTTTGTTTGCATTGACTGCCGGACTGGGAATTGAGAAATACAAAAAGCGCTTTGAAGACGTGTATGATTATTCCTCGATCAGGCTGAAGTCTCTAGCGGACCGGTTGGCGAAAGCATTTGTAGAATACCTGCATGAACGCGTCCGCAAAGATTTGTAGGGGTATGTGCCAACCGAAGATTTATCGAGCGAAGCCTTGATCAAGGAAACCTACAGTGGTATCCGTCCCGCGCCCGGCTATCCGGCCTGCCCAGAACATACTGTCAAGGCCGATATGTTTAAGGTCTTGCAATGCGAAGAAATCGGGATGTTACTGACCGAATCGTATGCTATGTTCCCCGGCGCAGCAGTCTTCGGCTTTTATCTGGCGCATCCAGACTCGAAGTATTTTGTGGTGAGCAAGATTGGCGATGATCAGGTTAGCGATATGGCTGAGCGACGGGGTGTACCTAAGGAAAAAATAGAACGTTGGATGGCGCCGAATCTGTCGTAGTGTAGCGCGTGTCGAATAATACATAGGCGGATTATGTGCTTAAACCATACGTATAAATCGTGCACGTAGAGACAATATGAATCACGTTACGAAATAGGGAAAGACAATCAATATAAGTTATTCAATAGGTATATGTATGAACGCAAAAGAACTCGAATCAATATTTTTCAGGTTTGCAAGCAAACTTTGCGGACCTTATTCAGATCCGCAAAGAGAGAGTGGATGGTCAAAGCGCTATTTAATTTTATAAATAGTCAATCTTATTCCTATGGCGCTATCGTAGAGTAGCGCGCCTGCTAATCTACGAACATACATGTGTCACATCGGAGACTTTCTTGTTTGCTGTCATCCAAAAGCCCGCAATATCCAATAGTGCCAGCAGTCCAATCCGGGTTTTTTATCGGGGCGAAGTGCATATCGTTAAGGACGCGGCTCCCACTTCAGCATCTACGTGAAGATTTGCATTGCACCGGCCACCAAGGAGGGTTGTGCAGAAGGTGATTGTGGTGCTTGTACCGTGGTTATTGGCGAAATAGACGCAAATGGCGTAAAGATGAAATCGGTCAATTCCTGCATCCAATTTCTGCCG
>JACMQE010000095.1 GCA_014377145.1 Glaciimonas sp.
GCTATATTACCCTTCCAGGGTGCTTCTAGCCCTCGCAGCATCCTGTTCCAGCTTCGAGGCACGCACGGTGCCTCATGGCTTCGTTAAAATCCTAAGAAGCTATTCGAAATCTTATATGTTTTATTTGTAGCTCCGTAGACTGGACGGATGAAAAAAGTGATCAGACAAACCCTGCTTGCATTTCAAATCGGACTTACACAAAATTGTCCCAGCAGCATTGTACTTTCCTAGTTGTACTAGCGTACGGTCTTCGCCGGTAGATTTTGGTAAGTTCGTTGCCGGGACAATTTTGTGTAAGTCCTAAATTAATATCTAATTAAAAATAATTTTTACCAGTAATTTTCGCAAATTTTTACACTTTTTTTACACCCGCTCTCAGCGTCTCCACACCATTTTTAGAATTTTTCAAATAGCCTGTCAGTATCAAAAAAGATGCGTATGGAAAAATAATAGTGTTGCTAATGGGCGGATTATTGGTTGGAGCGATTGTGTTATTCTTTGCCGCGACATGGGCCTTTGTTATAGGCTATAAAAAACTGGAGGACCGAAAATGAATCCGTTTTATGTATTCGGCGCGGTCTTCACCCTCGCGTTGGTGGTGCAAAACTTCTTCTCCGCAGCCACCGGCATCGCGATCGCATTTGCCTTGATTCCGGACTTTTCGCGCTACTCATCCCAATCGGTAGGTAATTTCTGGCGCTATATGACTTGGTCCACGCTATATTTATTGCTACCTTTTTCCCTAGCTGATGGGGCAGGGCGTGATTCAAAATTTTGACGCTTACAAAGACGTCTCGCTATTGCGAGCGCTAACTTATCAACAGCCAAAAGTAGGTGCTGACGCACAACCAATCAAAGACGCCAAGGGCAATCTCGTAATGGAAACGCTGACCACACCAACCCAAACATTGGCAATGAGCCCCTTCGTATCATAAGAAGCGATCAAAATGATCGGTACAAATAATGGTGGCGGTTTTTTCAATGCCAACTCGGCCCATCCATACGAAAATCTAACACCGTTGTCAAACTTCATTCAGATGCTGCAATTTTCTGATTCCCGCTGCGCTGTGCTTTGTCTTTGGCCGCATGGTCGGGGATATCCGGCAAGGCTGGGCGGTGTTGGCCGCGATGACGATTATCTTCGTCGCGGCGGCCATCGTTGTCATGATTGTCGAGCAGCAATCCCATCTCGGTCTGAGTGCACTGGGTATTGACCAGGTCCAAAGCCTGTGGTAGTCCGGCGACAATATGGAAGGTAAAGAAACCCATTTCGGCATTAGCGCATCGGCCTTGATGCAAATGGGCGAAGTCGTTTTCGGTGGCGTTGGTTCTGGCTTGTACGGGATGCTCGTATTTGCGATCATGGCTGTGTTTATTACTGGGTTAATGATCGGTCGCAAACCTAAGTATCTGGGTAAAAAATTCAGTCGTTTGAAATGAAAATGACCGCGATTGCCATGCTCGCCGTTCCTTTGTTGGTACTCGGTGGCAATGCCATCGCTGTGATGGTCAGCACTGGCATTGCCGGGATTTTGAACCCTGGTGCGCATGGATTCACTGAAATTCTCTACGCGTTTAGTTCGGCAGCTAACAATAACGGTAGCACGTTTGGTGGCTTGTTAGCGAATACCCCTTTCTACAACATCACACTAGCGATGGCAATGTGGTTTAGACGCTTTGTTATCATCATCGGGATTCTAGCAATTGCTGGTTCACTAGCAGCTAAGAAAAGATTGGAACTGAATGCCGGCACGATGCCAACCCATGGTCCTTTGTTTGTCGTGCTGTTGATCGGGATTGTGGTGTTGGTGGGTGTATTGAACTACGTACCTGCGCTTACTCTCGGGCCGATTGCTGAACATTTGCAAATCGTTGCCACGCCAGCGCTGGTCCATTAAAAAGAAAAACATCATGCCTTCTTTCCTAATAGTTCTCGTCACAAATGGATGTTGTTTGATTCGGCGTTACTTGGCCCTGCGATCATCGCTGCGTTGCAGAAATTGACGCCGCGCACCCAGTTACGTAATCCGGTCATGTTCGTCGTGTATCTCGGTAGTATTCTGACGACCCTGTTATTTTTTTAAGCATGGTTTAGCAAGGGTGAGGCCAGTCACGTATTTATTCTGTCGATTTCGGTCTGGCTCTGATTTACGGTCTTGTTCGCTAATTTTGCTGAAGCGCTTGCAGAAGGGCGCATTAAGGCGCAGGCTGCATCGTTGCGCGCTTTGAAGCAAACCGTAAGCGCCATCACAGGTGAATCGGCACCCGTCATTCGTGAATCCGGCGGCGATTTTTCAGCTTTTACCGGCGGCACGCGGGTGTTGTCCGATACCGATCCGGTAAAATCGCCATCGGCATTAATCGCAAACAGTGAATCCAGTGGGCTGGGTGCAGAGCCCCAATCTCGCACTACCGTCACCAGTACCACGCGCTTGCCTTGCTGCAACCAACTGATAGCGTTATTTAATACCTGACAATAATCGACTGCATTCATTTTTTTATGCTTATTTTATGCATAGGGTGATGGATTTATTGCTTCTGCTGTCAGCGCTGGATAGCGACATCGCGCCAATTGCGATGGGATAAAGTAATTGTCATGATAACAACGATACGTAATGCCTTCACCTACACATACCTAAACGCATAAACAAGGTTGATCGCGGGGTACCGGTGACAGATTCATTCTCTGCGCGAATTTTCCCCATCACCTCGGCGAGGTAAAAGGGATTAATCGGAGCAAGTAGCGTAAATCGCCGTCGCCTGTTATACGAGAATGGTGCTAGCGTATGGGTAAGAATATTCGTCTTCAGAAAGTGCGCTTATCTCTTTATGAAGGCGGCTTTCTCGGCTATAAAAATCCCCCTCGAAGACCAATAATCTCGGCACTGATTAGATAAAAAATCTCCGCTTACATTGCCTTTGATTAAAGGATGTATGAAATACCATCAGCACCTCCACGCATTCGGTGTAGCGTTCTTTCTTGCTACTAGCGGCGCGTTATTGCACGCGGTGCCGGTAACAAGCGCTGCGGCAGTCACAGAACCAAGCCCACCTTCGATTAAAGCACGACAAGTCAAAATACAGGTGGTCAAACAACGTATTGATCTACACGAGATCAGTGCGAGGCACCACGCTGTCGCAGCCCGGCGCGCAATATCAATATATAAACACGAATATCGGTACCGATCAACAAGGATTGATGCCAGCGATGTCAGTTTCAAGCGCGACAGTCATCTTGCAAATTATCGATCCAGGTAACCATTTCGATTCTAGTTTGCATGGTGTCGTCATTGACCAGTACCAGATTGCCTGTGACATCGCTTCACAGCCACCTGCCTTTATGGGACACTGGCGGGGGTACGAGCCTCCCTGGCCTATGTTCATAACACACGGACGCGCCCTGGGTGTCTTAAAGTAGATGTAAATGATCTGGAAAAACAAGCGATCTATCACAATATGCCCGACCAGTCGCGCATGTGAGCAACTATAACGTTGATGCGAATGGCTATGGGTCAATAGGGACCGAATGGCGGGTGGGCGCACCAATCGAAGATAATCGCGGCGGACTACGCTTTTTGATGCTGACGAATCATCACGTCATCACAGATACCAATGACATCCGTCAGATCGAAATCTGGTTCGACCACGAGCATAACCATTGTGATGAAAAAATTACCAACAGCGATACTGCGACAAGAGCGCCTGTTAAATGTGGTCTTCAGAAATTGGTGCGCAGCAATAGCACTAGCCATATCGAGTATCAATTATTTGCATTGCAAGTCAACGCCGTAGATATCGTCAAGCTAAAGTCCTTTGGTTATCTGGGTCTGGAAGTCACGCCAACCGAAGGGCAGGAGAGATATATTCCGCAACATGGGATCGATCAGAATGTAAAAACGAGTCCAGAACGCTATCTAAAAATTATCACCGTGGTTGCGGATGATGACAGCGCCTGTAAAATCAGGTCCTTGAAAGTTATCCTTTATCTGACATTACCGATGAAGTCGTCGGGCCAATTGAGCTTATCGTTGTTCAAGTTGTTGCGCCGGAACCGGTGGTGGATAATGGCATCACCGATAAAGAACCTACGACCGATTACGTAAGTTATAAAAATGGTATCAAATATCTGGCTGGTGCGATCTTGCAGCATAAAGGCAATGTGTATATCAATTCAAACAATTCGGTTGGTGTGGGCAGACAGCCTATGTGCCGGCATTCTGCATGGTGCACATGCCTAGAGGTCTGTATCCCGGTAGGGAAATAAGGAGTCGGTCCTGAATAATTCAGTCTTTGGATCCATAAGAACCTCAACAGAAATTGCAAGGAAGTGAATATTTCCTATTTGTGCAAATTCAGCAAACACTTTTTTCATCAAGCCTATGTCAGTATTTGTTCTTTTAAATTTTTCAGGATTGAATACCTATGGAGAATTCATTTCAAGGGGAAGCTCAATGTGGGGCAGGTGCCAAACAATCGAAACTAGCAACTTGCTAGCTTTGGATTCTTATCCAGGGCAGTGCCAGACTTAAAGCTCACATTCGACGCATTAATCTGAGCGGCCGCCACGCCAAATGTACCTCCCCAAACAGCATATTAGATGCTGGTGGCAGTATATTGGGACACCACGATCTATCGGTATGTTTAGCGTTACGGCGCACTTGGGATGTCGTTGGCGGAAAGCGGATGACATCGGAGGTTGGATAAGATCTCGATAAAAAATCGGCCTCAATATAGGCTCAAGCCAGCATTCATCCCCACTATTTCAAAGGCATGACTTTTATTCGTGCTCCTGGCCCCTTAAATTATATGCACCATGGAAAGTGCCTACGCAAAATTGGTCCATTAACGTGCTGACCAAACCTGCCGATGAAGACAGCCTCCTACTACCAGGTCGCGTAGGCGGCTAGGAGAGCACAACACCGCTAGGGTGATCGGACAAGTTCTAGCAATATTAATGCCAACCCATCTTGCATAGTTCGATAGTGTCGTGTTGCATGGTCATGTATATAATGCACGGCATGGAAAACACCTCCGAATTTGTTCAGTGGCTGCGCTCTGTCGCACCTTACATCCATGCCTTTCGCGGCAAGACCTTTGTTATCGCCTTTCCGGGCGAATTGGTCATGGCGGGCGCCTTGCCCGTGCTGGCGCAGGATTTGTCTCTGCTGCACGCATTAGGCATCAAAATTGTGATTGTTCACGGCTCACGACCGCAGGTTGAGGAGCAATTGGCATTGCGTAACGTCGAAACCCACTTTCATAATGGATTACGGATCACCGATATCGCCGCGCTGGAATGCGCCAAAGAAGCCGCTGGTGAATTGCGTCTGGATATCGAGGCTGCCTTCAGTCAGGGCTTGCCTAACACGCCAATGGCGCACGCTGCGATTCGCATTATTTCCGGTAATTTTGTGACAGCGTGTCCACTTGGTGTAATTGAGGGTGCTGATCTACAATTGGCCGGCGTGGTGCGTAAAATTGCCTACGAAACTATCCACTCTATTTTGAATGCCGGTAATTTGGTATTGCTCTCTCCGCTAGGCTTTTCGCCGACTGGGGAAGCCTTTAATTTGGCGATGGAAGACGTCGCAGTCGCAGCAGCGATTGCATTACGTGCGGAAAAACTAATTTTTATTAATGAAACGCCTTTAATGAAAGATGCGGGCGATACCGAAATCCGCGAATTATCCTCACATCAGGCACAAGCAGTACTGGAAAGTGGGTGTTTGCCATCCGATTCTGCTTTTTATTTGCAACACGCGATCAAATCCTGCAACGCTGGGGTGCCGCGCGCGCATATCGTGCCGTTTGCGACAGATGGATCAGCATTGCTAGAACTATTTACGCATGATGGTATCGGCACCATGATAACTTACGAGAATCTGGAAAGCCTGCGCGAAGCGACCATTGAAGATGTCGGCGGTATCCTGAAGCTGATCGAGCCGCTGGAAGCCGATGGCACGCTGGTCAAGCGTGGCCGTGAATTGATTGAGCGTGAAATTCATTATTTCTCGGTGATCGACCATGATGGCGTCTTGTTTGGTTGCGCCGCACTATATCCGTTCCCCGACGAGAAAATGGGCGAAATGGCCTGTCTGACCGTCAATCCCGAAGTACAGGCGCAAGGCGACGGCGAGAAAATTTTGAAACATATGGAAAGCCGCGCACGCTCTGCTGGTCTGACCAAATTATTTGTGCTTACTACGCGAACCTCGCACTGGTTTTTGCGCCGCGGATTTGTTAATGCGACCGTCGACGATCTGCCGAAGGACCGTCAACATATGTATAACTGGCAACGAAAATCGCTGGTATTGATCAAACAACTGTAACTTGTTAGAACTTACTCAAATCATCCCAGCAGCGTTGTCCTTTCTTAGCTGCTTATGCGGTCTGGTGCTAGCCTACTGTTTTTGTCGATAGGTTTTGGTAAGTGCATTGCTGGGACAGTTTTGAGTAAGTCCTATTTTTAATCTTCTATTGCATTTAATTCAATTCAATCAAAGAAGCGCCGCGCTCTTATTAAAGCTGACGCATCCCTATTAGTAGCTAAAGGAAAAATCATGGCCCGCACTATTCATTGCATCAAACTCGATAAAGAAGCTGAAGGACTGGATTTTCCTCCATACCCCGGTGAACTGGGTAAGCGAATATACGACAGTGTGTCGAAAGAAGCCTGGGCTGCATGGCTCAAGCATCAAACCATGTTAGTAAATGAAAATCGCCTAAATCTGGCTGACGTGCGCGCCCGCAAATACCTGGCGACCCAAATGGAAAATCATTTCTTTGGTAGTGGCGCAGATGCTGCTACCGGCTACGTGCCGCCGACGGAATAAAATTGCTTCACATCGCCTATTGGTAACTCCTTTCCAATGATTGCTTGCTGCCGATCAAACTCCCTGGTCTGTGTGCCTGACTGCAGAATGGGTCTTGATCGTCTTCTTGCTACAAGCCACTAACTGATCGGAACTTTCATGTACTTATTCAGAAAAAACCGTTATTCCTGCTCATTACTGGCGTCATTTTCCGTTGGGGTATTCACCAGCATGCTGATATTTGCACCCACCATGGTGGAAGCGCAGATGATCCCAGCGGACGTCAACAAAGGACCTACGGCGGAAGGTATTACCGAATATCGGTTTAGCAACGGCTTTAAACTTCTGTTGCTGCCCGACGATACCAAACCCACTGTGACCTTCAATATGACGTATTTAGTCGGCTCACGTTTTGAGAATTAAGGCGAAACTGGGATGGCCCATTTTCTGAAAAATTTGATATTCAAAGGCAAACCCACACGTCTGTCTATTCCACAAAATTTCAGTCAGCGCGGCATGTCATTTAACGGTACAACCTCAATTGACCGTACCAATTAAATTAATACGAAATTTCGCAAGCTAGTGACGAAAATGTAAAGTGGGCTATCGATCTGGAGGCAGATCGGATGCTGCATTCATTCATTGCCAGAAAAGATCTGGATAGTGAAATGACGGTGGTACGCAATGAATTTGGAAAAGGTGAAAATTCACCCGCCATTGTCCTCTTTAAATGGATGCAAGGCGTGGCTTACGAAGGGCATAATTATGGCAAGCCCACCCTCAGCAACCGTAGCGATGTGGAGAACGTCAAGATAGAAAATCTGTAAGCGTTTTACCGGACGTATTACCAGCCAGACAATGCCGTCTTGCTGATTGCGGGAAAATTAACGTTGATAAAGCTTTGAACTGGGTCAATGAAACATTTGGAAAACTGCCCAAGCCGGCCCGTAAACTGCCTGAATTCTGGACTGTAGAACCTACCCAGGATGGTGAGCGTAGCTTCATGATCAGGTATCAGGGTGATGTCCAGATCATCGCCGTAGCCTATATAAGATACCGAGCGAACTCCATCTGGACATTAACGCGCTATCGATCGTCGCCAGTATCCTGGTTGATACGTCAAATGCGCGGCTTTATAAAAGCATGGTTGAAACCGGTAAGGCAACATCGGTGTTTCAGTATCCAATGACCGACTATGCTCCCGGCTTGTTAATGATCGGCGCAATCGTTAAAAATGCGCCGATAGAACCGGTGCAAGTCGCATTGGTTGATGCGATTGAAAAATTTTCTGTGACACTGCCCACCGCTGAAGAAATGGATCGGGTCAAGCGCAGCAACGCCAATGAATATGAAAGTCTATTGAATGATCCGCAGCAAATTGGTGTCGTCCTGTCCGGCACGATTGGCTTGGGTGATTGGCGCTTGTTGTTTTTAGGGCGCGATCAACTTGCCAAGGTGATGTCCGCTGAGGTAGTCAGCGCTGCTGGACGTTATTTCAAACGCGATAACCGGACCGTCGGCATATTTCAGCCAGATGATCAGCCACAGCACGCCGATGTTCCCAATGCGCCGGCGTTAGCCGACGTGCTGAAAGACTATCAGCCGCAACAAGGGATGGCGCAGGGCGAGGTATTTGAACCATCACAGGCGAATATCGATGCCCGAACCTAACACTTAAATTTTGGTGTTCTGAAATTAGCATTGTTACCAAAAACCCCTTGGTGAAACCGCAGCGGTACAAATGGCATTTGCCTGGGGAAATGAAAAGTCCTTGTTTGACAAAAGTGCTTTGTCGGACATGATAGTTGCCATTCTGACCCATGGCACTACTACCCTTAATTCTCAGCAACTGGATGATGCTTTTCCAAACTGAAGATGAACGGGGGACTGTATAGTTTTCAGACTACGCGTAGTAATCTAGCCGGTGCATTGACCCTGGCCGCCAGCGTGCTGCAAAACCCACGCTTTGATTCGCTGGAGTTTGAACTGCTGCGTAAAGAGGTATTATTCGGGCTGGAAGCAACCCGCAGCGATTCCCATATCCTTTGACCAAGCGTTGTTGCAACACTTTAACCTGTATTCCGAGGGACATTGGTTATCGGCGCCTAACATCGATCAGAAGATTGCCTTTCACACAGCGTTTATGGTGCATCCCATGCTGAAATGGCGATTGTGGGTGATTTCGATCCGGTTGTTACTGCCAAGGTGGTACAGGTAGAATTCAGCAACTGGAAAAGCGCGGCACAATATCAGCGCGTGATAAGGAAAAATTTTGACGTCACACCACTTCAGGAAGCGATCAATACGCCCGACAAAGAGAATGGCGTCTACATGGCCCGCCTGAATCTCGATATGCGTGATGAGGATGTCGACTATCCGACTTTGCTAATAGCAAATTATCTGTTCGGCGGCAGCGGGCTGAAATCGCGGTTGGCTGACCGTATACTTCAAAAAGACAGCCTGTCTTATATCGTTGGATCAGTTCTTGAGATAGACGCTATCAGCCAGCCATGCTGCAAGTTTCAACATTCAGGCTATCGCTGCACCACAAAATCTGGCCAAAGTCGATTTAGGTGTCAGGGAAGAGTTAGCCCGTGTACGCAAAGAGGGTTTCAGCACTGAAGAACTGGCACGCGCCAAGTCCGGTATCTTGCAAGAAAATAGGCAGGCGCGGGCACAAGATGGCGCACTGAGCGAAGGCCGGGTGCGCTTACTTGATCTGAATCGCACCTTCACCTGGAGCAAGCGACTGGAAGGCAATATCAGCGTATTGAAACTGGATTAGGTGCATACAAGCGTTCCGCAATCGGATAGATCCGGCAAAGTTGAGCGTGGTGTTTGCACGAGATAAAACAAAGATGAATAATCAATAATCAATAAGTAATCAGGTGAAACAATTTTTTAAATAAAAGTACCTTATAACAAAATGAATGATGTGAAAAATCGATGGCGACAAAAGCGCAATTGTTCTTAACAGAAGCGAAACTGAAGAACGCGTCTGGCAGCAAGATTGCTAAGAAATATGGTATTGTAATTGATCAATCCTAATAAATTGGCAGGATATAGCCATCTTATTACCTAAGGATTTGACGAGTATGGTGATGAATGAAGCGATGTGTTGACGTTGAGAAAATAGGCCAGCCGTGACATTCAACTACCACTAAACGTTTTATTGAGAATATTGCTTGTGGCGTTGCTAGGATGCTCCAATCAGCACATTATTGCGGTTTGGCTATTTTGAAAGCTATTTCTGCAGACAAAAGAGGTTTTTTGTAGGTTTTTACTGTCGTGACTGACAGATAATTCTGACGTGTGAATCAGTACTCATGACATAGATATCGTGCACCAGTGCTCCTAAGATGGTTATGCATTCTCTGCAAGCAGGTAGATGATGATGGCGATGAGATGATGAAATGGTTGCTTATCGGGAATGAAAATCCGCATAACTTCTTTTTTAAATCTACAAGGAAATATGATGAGCACTCACGATAATTCAAGAAGTGGTTGTTCACCTCAGAGTAATAAAAATACTAGTTCCGAATAATTGACAGGAACCTCGCACGGTGGTTCGCATGCACAACACGTGAAAGCTGGTGAACAAAGTCATAAAAATACTGGAAAATAATGGTTTCATTGGTTGATTCCGCTCTGTTTGTAAACATTGTTGGTCATTTGCGTTTCATTCCCCACAGAATGTCATTTGCGGGGAATGAAAGCAAGATCATGTAAACAGTAGTAAAATTATTAATGAAGAAAAGACTATGCCGTATCGGTAGATGTCACATTGAGTTCGCCGTTATGTTCTAGTATAATTTTTTCCGTTTCCTTGAGATCGGTGCTGCCCGTTTTCTTATGGATGGCTTCGCGCGGATCTGCATCGGTAATCAAACCTTTACGCATTTGATGCCGGTCGATTTTTCTTTGCACCATCAGAACGCACGTCGATCCGATGGCGATTTTGGCAAATATTGGTGAGGTTAGGCTCAGCAGTTTAATGATTCTGTACACAACGGCAATACACTGACGATGGTGCGGCTCAGTACGAAACTCAGAAGTGCGCTGATGCAAAAATCGAATGCGCTTCTTTGCGCTAGGGATCCTTTGCCACCAATGCGTAGCAGGATGAGTGTAAGAACGAAAACCACTAAAGCTCTCGATGACATTTACCAGGCGTTCAGGTCACCTGAGCTGCCAAACACTGTTTTCAACATGTTCACGGTTATTCTCCTCGGGTTTTGTCTTTGATATGTGCCGGTACGTTTGACCATACCTGCCCAGGAAGGGAAAGATAGAGCATTCATCGCAAATAGGCGGCGGACTACTTTAGTTTGCGCCACAAGGTGGTGCGGCTGATGCCTAAATATTGCACCGTGGCTTCACGATTGCCTGCAAAACGTTTTAGCACTTCGGTAACGGATTCGTCGGAACCGCTGTCGATTAAGATGGGAAGATGTTCAGGTACGTCATACTTCGCTCTGTTTAATTCCGGGGCCAGTCGCAGAACAAATGCTAGTGTTAGCGCGTGCAGTGGTTCTGCCGCCAGGTAGAGCGCCGGACGTTCCATCAAATTACGTAATTCGCGAACATTGCCGGGCCAGTAATAGCGTGCTAGTAGCGGCGCACAGGTGACTAGCACGGCTTGCAAATTGGAACGCGGTGCGATTCCCATAAGGCGAGCGCGTGTGTTAAGCGCCAATCTGCCAGCGTCACCAGATCGTCAGGATGTTCACGTAATGGTGGTAAATTCAGACGCAGTACGGTCAGGCGATAAAACAGGTCGGTGCGAAAGCGTCCTGCGCGGACCCATTGTTCAAGATCGCAATGGGTGGCACTTGATGATACGCACATTCACCGCAATCGGGCGAGTGCCGTCGACCTGAACAACTTCGTGTTCTTCTAGCACGCGTAGCAATCTGGTCTGCAACTGCAACGGCATTTCACTGATTTCATCGAGACACAACGTACCGCGATTGGCGGCCTCGAACAGCCCGGTACGTCCGCCACAACGCGCGCCAGTAAAGGTGCTTTCTTCATAGCCGAATAATTCTGATTCCAATAACGATTCCGCCAGCGCGCCGCAATTCACGACAACAAACGGGGGATTGGTTTTGGTGGCATTTTTCCCCATAAGTGTGCCGCGTTCGTGCGGATGCTCGCGATGGATAGCTTGTGCCCCCCCCCAGTTCCTTGCCGGGGCCGGTTTCACCCTGGGATCAGTACGGTGGGAGGTGAACGCGCAAACAGGAGAGTCGTTTGACGTATCTTTTCCATGGCCTCAGAGTTGCCGCGCAGATTGCCGCGCAGATCGTGGATACTGTATTTGCTGCGCAATTTGTCGGTGCCAAAATAGTCGTACCCGTGTGAGGATTCCAGCTGCGTTATTCGTGCCATTTCCAGCGCATCTTAAAGGCCTGACGGATTGAACTGGCAGAGTAGACGAAGATGCCGGTCAGTCCAGCCTCTTCTAGCCCGGCACCGACAATCGCTTTGATCCCTAGTGCTTTTAGTTCGTTGATCTGGGCACGTGCGTCTTCGGCATTGGCATAGATACGTTGTGCGATATTCAGGCCGAACATGGTTTGAAATTCGTCCAATGCTGGCAGTTTTTTCTGGTAGGTGATCAAGCCCAGAGGCGCTGAGATTTTGTGGGCCCGCGCTAACGCTTGCATGAAATCGAACAGGCGCGAGACGGAAACCGTCCAGATCACCGGCATGTCATTGTTATCGCCAGTACCGGATGGTTGGCGACGCGGTGCCGAAGGGCTGGGAGAAATAGTAGCCTTGGTGCAGTAATTGTTGCTAGGTAAGTTTTGTCAAATGTTTCACATCACGTTTCAACTACGGATTGTAACGTGATGTGAAACAAAAGGGTATTGGTGAGATCGCTGAAAAGAAATTACATGTAGATAAGATAAGCTGATGATTTTAAAGTGTTTATGTTAACTTGATGGCATTTTTTATAACGCTATACATCCCGTAAAGCGTGGTAGCACGTTGATTGCACTAGCAGGGCACAGATAGTTTGCCGTCATACTGATAGTTCCACTACTGCGTAGTGTTAACCAATCCAAGGTAAATTCATGTCCCATGATTCCGCAGGCACAGCCTTTCATAAGGCAGTTCAGGAAGAGTCGCCGTTGCAGGTCGTCGGCGCCATTAACGCCAA
>JACMQE010000096.1 GCA_014377145.1 Glaciimonas sp.
AACATCCGCATCTTCACGCAACACCGCAACAATAGCCTGCTACACATCTTTGTTCGACTAATGTACAAATTGCACATAGATGCTATTACCAATTCCCAAATTCGCTTGACAAATCACGCCATGGACTTCCTGTGTGCGCTAGTCGGCAATAATAGGCAAAAAAATTCGGCACAATATTGGCCTTGATGCGGCTGTCGCAAAGCAAAACGATTGCGTTCTTTGCGACCAGTTACGTCAATCTGATACGCTCTGTATCACTCATGCTGGTGATTTTCTAGTTCTATTTTCTTGTGCCGTTTATTTATTTGTGGGTTACCGGAGCTTCGCAGCCGATGGAAGTCGGCGCGTTTTCACCGGGGCTGATGAGTACCTTCATTCTGTTTGAGGCAGCAGTATTGTTGCGAAATCGTGCGTTCGCGAATACGGTCAATTTCATCTGGTCAGGTCTTGCCTGGTTATGCGATAAAGATGAACTATTGACAAAAGTTGGAGAATATTGTGGTGCCGCAAGTGTTTGGGAATAGCATGCCGATCTTGTTTACACAAACTATTGCCTTGTTCCTGGACGTATCCCTGGCATATGTATTTGGCTTCATCTCGGAGTTGGTCAATAGAGCGTCGAAATATACCTGTTCGTCGCATTGGTGTATTTTGTGATGAGTTTCGGTTTACCCATAGGGTAAAAAACGCCAAGAAAAGGTTGTTATTATTCGGTAACGTGGGCCGCTTGCCGTTGCTTTCGGATGAAGAGCGGCAAGCTTGAACACTTGTAGTACTCTGTATATTGGAATAAGGGGAACTAGGATGATTAAACTTAATGAAGTGAGTAAATGGTGCGGTCAGTTTCAGGTTTTGACCGATTACACAACCAGCGTTGCTCGATGTCGTGGTGGTATGTGGCCCCTCCGGTTCAGGCAAGTCGGCTCTGATCAATTCGGTGAATGGTCTTGAGCCATTTCAAAAAGGGGATATTACCGTGGATAGTATTTCGGTCGGTGATCCTAAAACCAATCTGTCTAAATTGCGTGCGCGTATTAATACAGTGTTTCAGAACTTAGAGTTTTTCCCTTATTGGTAGATTCTTAAAAATCTGACAATTAGTCAAATCAAAGTAATAGGTCGCAGCGTTGATGGAGCGACTGAAAAAGGTTTGAAGTATTGGGACCGCGTAGGTCTGAGTGCACAAAAAATAAATTCCCAGGTCAATTATATGACGGTCAGCAACATTGCGTTGCTATTACCCGTGCGTTGTCGATGGATCCGATCGCGATGTCGTTCGATGAGCCAACTTCAGCACTTGATCCAGAAATGATCAATGAGGTGTTGGACGTGATGGTTGGTCTGGCACAAGAAGGCATGACCATGATGGTTGTGACCCACGAAATGGGTTTTGCCAAAAAAGTTGCTAACCGCGTTATCTTTATGGACGAAGGTTTGATCGTTGAAGATTGCAAAAAAGCCGAATTTTTCGGCGCACCACGCTATGATCGCGCACGTTATTTCCTTGCAAAAATTATTCATTAATTATGCATTGATGCGTTTAATTTCTTGCCGCCGCTTCTGGATATAGTCGAAGCGGATTTCTTTCTGCCCGCAAATACCTACCCGGCTGCGGTAAAATTTCAAGTCGTGTTTACCGACTGAATTGCAAAAAGAGAGCCAAAATGACGAATACCCTGACCATCACCCGTCCCGATGACTGGCATTTACATTTGCGCGATGGCGAGGTGCTGGCCAGCGCGTTGCCTGACAGTGCCCGTCAATTTGGTCGAGCTATTGTCATGCCGAATTTAAAGCCGCCGATAACCACTGTCGCGCAAGCAGCGGCATATCGTGCGCGTATTTTGGCGGTCGTGCCGGATGATATGCTATTTGAACCATTGATGACGTTGTATCTGACTAACAATACACCACCGGATGAAATTCGTCGGGCTAAAGAAGCCGGTTTTGTGCATGCAGTAAAATTGTATCCGGCTGGTGCGACCACCAATTCGGACGCCGGGGTGACTAATCTGACCAGATGTTATAAGGTATTGGAAGTCATGCAAGAACTCGGTATGCCGTTTTTGGTACATGGCGAAGTGACCGATCCAGCGATCGATATTTTTGATCGTGAGGCAGTCTTTATTGAAAGCGTGATGCAACCGTTGCGGCGGGATATGCCGGAACTGAAAGTCGTGTTTGAACATATCAGCACCAAAGATGCGGCGCAGTATGTCTTCGCTGACGATGGGCCGATTGCTGCGACAGTGACTGCGCATCACTTACTGTATAACCGTAATGAAATTTTTAAAGGGGGGATTCGACCACACTATTACTGCTTGCCTATCTTGAAGCGTGAAGAGCACCGTTTGGCGTTGGTTGAAGCAGTGATTTCAGGGAGTAAACGATTTTTTCTAGGGACTGATTCCGCCCCACATCCCAAGGGTTTGAAAGAGCATGCCTGCGGATGCGCAGGTTGTTATACCGCATTGCATGCGTTGGAACTATATGCAGAAGCCTTTGATCGGGTTAGCGCCCTGGACAAATTGGAAGCGTTTGCCAGTTTCAATGGCCCTGCATTCTACAATTTGCCACGCAATCAGGGCTCCGTGACGTTGCATCGCCAAGCGTGGACTATTCCAAATGAATTACCGATGGGGAATGCGACAGTTGTGCCATTGAACGGTGGCGAAATAATCAACTGGCAGCTGGTATAAAGGTGCTCAAGCAGGTTAGAAAATAGAAACGCTGGAAAAATCAGTGCTCACCAAAAAATCGCACCCGCTAGTGCGATTTTTGCACTTGGAACGATAATATTCTGTATTATTGTCCGCTTCCTTGTGGTTGCGCTTTGCATGGCGCAGATCCATCTAATTGATGTTTTACTGGCCTAGTAGCATGCATACCTGCGTATTGTAGTTGTCAATCCAGAGTCGCTATCGAGGGCGATAATGATCCTGCGTTTATCGCGCAGGCTGCACGTAGCCACGATCTTCATATTGGACTGTTAAATCCTGACTATAACATTATTGCGTCATTACCAGCGGACCTTTACCTGCCGGAGCGCATTGCACAGTTGCAGCCGGACATGATAATTATTGATGCAGAGTCAGATGCCCGTGATGTGCTGAAGCACGTGGTGATTGCTACCCGCGACGCCCGCAGGGCCATCGTCCTGTTTGCCGAAGACGATAAAGAATCCAGTATGGAGGCCGTAATGGCCGCCGGGGTTTCTGCCTATATCGTTGCCGGATTGAAAACTGCGCGTATTAAACCTGCGTTGGAAGTGGCCATATTGCGTTTTAAGCAAGAGCAGCAACTTTTAAACGAGTCGTCAGATACTAAACTTAAATTAGCTGATCGAAAAGTCATTGACTGTGCCAAAGGTTTGTTGATGGAGCATTCGCTGTTAAGCGAGCAAGACGCTTATAAAAAATTGCGGCGTTTGGCGATGAATAAGAATTTTGAAGTTATCAGAGGTCGCTCAGCAGGTTATATTGATGCCAATGATTTGTTGGGTTAACGTTCGCTGCCTCCTGATTTTTCTCATTTTTTTGTATCGCACCCTAATCCTCAGAATACCTTGCACCAACATGGCTAATAAATTTAGTGAGGTGCAAGGTTTTACGCATACTTCTGTTGTTATTCGCTGAAATTTCTGACACGTTATCTGCTTAACTAAAGTAGACGCCAATGCTGGCGCGACTGGAACTGGCCAACGGCGGCCTGTCCAATGGGGAAAAAGGTGTCTTCCCGAAATGACTTGGTTAGTGCGGGGCGATGTCTTTTTTATTGTTGAAAAAAACTGAGCTTATCCTATGAACCCAAAAGACGCAATGCAAAACATCATTCCAGTTGCTTTAGAAAATCATAAGCGCCGTCAACTCATTCAAACCGCGACCATTGCCGCAGGAGTTAGCATGTTGGGAATAACTAGCAGTCGCGTCTGGGCGGCAGGCTCAGATAAATCAGAGAAAACCGAGGTCAAGATAGGCTTTATTCCGCTGACCGATTGGGCGTCTTTCGTCATGGCATCAGTACTGAGTTTCGTACAAAAAATACGGTATTAAAATTGTCCTTAGTAAAGAGGCATCTTGAGCTGGTGTGCGAGATAAGCTCTCTAAAGGCGAGTTGGATGGCGCACCTGTACTTTCTGGTCTCATTTACGGCATGCAGATGGACATCGGTGGGCAGAAAAAAGGCATGGCAATTTTGATGGGCCTGAACAATAACGGTCAGGCTATTACATTGTCTAAAAAATTGGTGGACAAAGGTGCTGTGAACGGCCCTTCGTTGACTAAATTGATGGCGACTGATAAAAGCGAATATATATTTGTCCAGACTTTTCCGAAAGGAACGCACGCGATGTGGCTGTATTACTGGATGGCCGCCAATGCCATTAATCCGATGAAAGATGCGAAGGTGATCACCGTGCCACCACCGTAAATGGTCGCCAATATACGCGTCGGAAATATGGATGGCTTTTGCATTGGCGAACCGTGGGGGCATCGGGCAATAGTCGATGGTGTCGAGGTTACCGCGATTACGACGCAAGAAACTTGGAAAGATCATCCAGAAAAAGTATTCGGCACTAATGCTGAGTTCGTTAAAAATAATCCAAATACTTGTTGTGCTCTTATATCAGCTGTACTTGATGCGAGCAAATGAATCGATGCATCGCTGACAAATAAAAACAAAATGGCAGAAACTATTGTAAATAAATCGTATGTGAATACCAGCAAGGATGTAATCGATCAACGCATCATGGGGCGCTATCAGAATGGCCTTGGCAAGACTTGGGACGATCCGAATTATATGAAATTTTACAAAGATGGTGTAGTCAATTTTCCGTATCTGTCAGACAGTATGTGGTTCATGACCCCGCATCACCGTTGGGGTTTGCTAAAAAGTGATGCTGAATATCTGGCAGTTGCCAAATCGGTTAGTCAGATCGACCTCTACAAAGAGCCTGCAAAACAGACAAAAACTAGCATACCTAAAGAACTGATGCGGACTTCCAAGTTGATGGGCGGCATGGTCTTGGACGGTAAAAATCCAAAGGCTTATGCAGCTTCGTTCAAGATCAGGGCCTGAGATTTACCAGCGGCAAACGCATGTCCAGCACATCGATTAATTCGGGAGTCTTTATGAACGCAATCGTGAAGTGGGTCATGGGTACTACTAGCATTAATGGCGCGGATAGCGATGTAGTAACATACAGTCCCCAATGCTGATTCAACCGCATCGTCAGCCATCGCTGGGTTAATAAAAAAGACGATGTGGCCACGTACCACGATGAATTCGAAAGTAATGGCCGTGCTGGCGCCATTGATAGGCCTGTCTTTTCTAGGCTTGATATGGCAATTGATTGCGTTCAACAATATTCAGTTTCCGACGCTGTTGGTCACCTTGATTGAGGTGACTAAAGTATTCTCCGATTCGTTTTATCGGACCGGACCAAATGATCAAGGTATCGGCTGGAATATTTTGGCCTCTTTGCAGCGTGTTGTAATTGGCTTTGGTTTGGCTGCTGTTGTCGGGATCCCTTTAGATTTCATGATTGGTCGTTTCCAATTTATATCCAGCATGTTCGGGCCGATTATCAGTTTGTTGAAACTGGTCTCGCCATTGGCGTGGTTGCCAATTGGCTTGTTGGTGTTCAAGTCAGCCAATCCGGCAGCGATCTGGTCGATGGTGATCAATACCGCATTTGGTGTGCAACGCGTATCCCAGGATTATATGAACGTGGCGCGGGTGTGAATTTGTCGGAATGGAAGATTGTCACCAAGATACTTTTTCCTTCTGTTTTACCCTACATGCTGACTGGCGTTCGGTTGGCAATTGGCACAGCTTGGCTGGTGATCGTTCCGTAGAAATGTTGAGCGGCGGCGTAGGCATCGGCTTCTGGGTCTGGGATGAATGGAATAACCTGAATGTTCCCGGACCTTCTGTCGGGCAGCGGCAAGTCCCGCGGCGCGGCGCGCTATGTGGCGACAATTTTCGATGAAAATGCAGCCTTGATGGTAGTGCGTGATTGTCTTGGTGGGAAAATATTGATTGCAGCTCTGATGGAGCATCAATGGCACGAGGCTCTTATCGAGCAGAGCCCTACATTTTGGCTAAATACGCAAGTATAGCTATTTGGCCACACGCTGGTAGAAAAATTGGTGCGGTCTTATAAAGCGATCACCACACATACGTTAATATTTCTGGCTCCCGACGATTTCTTTAGTCAAGACGACGCCGATGCGCGCAGGCGCTGGATGAACACTGTCTTGCAGCGCATTTGACCCAGCATGGTATGAATACAGGACAATTGACACCCTTACCGGTGCTGGGCGTGCCACAGGCTGGCATACCAATCAGAATCAGGCGTACTAGGCTGATATGACAGTATTTCGGCCAAAACGGGTAATAAGTGGTGTGCGATTAGTTAGTTAAACATGTTGTAAGTTTGATAGACTTACTTTACTGTACATTTCAATCGGTTATAAGATGCCATTTTTAGATAAGGTTATTGGAGATTTTGATCGCGCACTGCGCGTGATGGGCGGTATTGGATCGGCATCGCGACCGAACCCGGCATCCCAAGTGCCTGAGACGGTGTTGAATGCCGACCAGCAGCGCCACAGTGCAGGCTTGATGCGGGTCAATCATGTCGGTGAGGTTTGTGCACAGGCGTTGTATGACGCGCAGGGGCGATTTGCGCAAGGCCAAACTATCAAGCAGCAATTTGCAAAAGCTGGGCGGGAGGAGGAAGATCATCTGGCATGGACCGCAGAACGTCTGCGCGATTTAGGTTCACATATTAGCTTACTAAATCCTTTGTGGTATCTCGGCGCCTATGCCTTGGGCGCGTTAGCAGCACGTATGGGGGATGCGCGTAGTCTTGGTTTTGTTACTGAAACCGAACGCCAGGTAGAAGAGCATCTAACCAGCCATCTGGCGAAATTACCTGAACAAGATGCAAAATCCCGTGCGATTTTGATGCAAATGCGTGAAGATGAAGTTGCCCACGGTGCCGCTGCTAAGGCTTTAGGTGCTACTGAGTTTCCGCTACCGGCGCAAAAATCCATGCGGGCAATGTCAAAAGTCATGATGCGCATCGCTTATTACGTTTGATACGCTAACGTATATAGCCCTATACTTTATAGGGCTATATACTGTATTGCCGGCTTATCTGATTAGCTTGTTGGCGGCAATACAGCCACATCATCTACAATTTCATAAATATGTGTCACTTCGGCAGATTTTTCCAGCATGATGGATGCAGAGCAATATTTCTCATGCGATAATTTGATCGTGCGTTCAACCGCGTTTGGCTTTACGTTGCGTCCACGTATGGTGAAATGAAAATTGATCTTAGTAAATACCTTGGGCTTTTTTCTGCCCGCTCCGAGGTCGGCTTAACTTCGCAGCCGCGTATGTCCTGACCACTTTTTCTCAGGACTAAAACGACGTCGTAAACGGTACAGCCACCAGTCCCAGCCAAGACCAGTTCCATCGGTCGTGGTGCAAGATTGCGACCACCGCTATCCATCGTTATTGGATGTCTAGAGCCTATTTCGGCCAAAAACGTCATGCCCGATAAGCCTGTCCAGCGTACTGTGATCCTATATCTTAACTGTTCTTGTTGTTTGGCGTTTAATGATAGATTGATTTAAGAAGACAATAATAAAATGTTGCGATGCATTATTTTATTATCAAAAGAAGTGGTGGCAATAGATGAAAGACCATGAACTTAATGTTTTATCATATATAAGATAGATAAAAATTCCCGTCTAAGCATTTCCGTATATTTTCTTGCGCCGCACACTTTCGTCTGCTAATGTTGTTCTGCTGATTGCAGCATTGACTGCTGGTAATACTAAGGTCTCCTCCACTCTCCTCGTATTATGGATTCAACCCCGGAACCAGATGTTCTGGGGGTTTTACTTTTAAAAAGACAACGGCTTTATTTAAAGGTAAAAAATATCACCGTCCCTGCATGTGCAACAATTTTTCTGTGTTAGTCGTGCAATTTCCGCTATCGGATTAATGAATTTGACCCCAAGTCCTTGAAAAAGTTATAATTTATGACTTTTCTATTTTTTCAGGGAAAAATTACAAGGCAGAGTCTGGCGTAAGTTAGTCCGGCAACACCAAATATGGATGTTGTCGATATTGCCGGAACCACCATTTGAATGAATTCAACTAGTTAGGAAGTCAACATGAAAACTTTTTCCGCTAAAGGATATGAAGTCCTGCGTAATTGGTACGTGGTTGACGCGACGGACAAAGTCCTCGGACGTGTTGCCAGCGAAGTGGCACTCCGATTACGCGGCAAACACAAACCTGAATTTACTCCGCACGTCGACACTGGCGATTTCATCATCGTTGTCAACGCTGGTAAATTGCGTGTTACTGGCGCAAAGGCAACCGATAAGATATATTTCCGTCACTCCGGTTATCCAGGCGGTATCTATGAAACCAATTTCCAGAAAATGCAACAGCGTTTTCCAGGTCGTGCGTTAGAAAAAGCAGTCAAAGGTATGTTGCCTAAAGGCCCACTTGGCTACGCTATGATCAAGAAGCTGAAAGTGTACGCAGATGGTTCTCATCCGCATGCAGCGCAGCAACCATTAGTACTTGAACTCTAAGGAATCGACATGATCGGTAACTACAATTACGGAACCGGCCGTCGCAAAAGTGCGGTGGCGCGCGTCTTCATCAAGTCCGGCTCAGGCCAAATCATCGTCAATGGCAAACCAGCGAATGAGTATTTTTCGCGGGAAACCGGACTAATGGTTATTCGTCAACCATTAGTATTGACTAACAATGTTGGAACTTTCGACATCAAAGTTAACGTCAACGGTGGTGGCGAGTCTGGTCAAGCTGGTGCAGTTCGCCATGGCATTACGCGCGCATTGATCGAATATGATCCAACCTTGAAGCCAGAGCTGTCAAAAGCTGGTTTTGTTACACGTGATGCACGTGAAGTTGAGCGTAAAAAAGTCGGACTGCGCAAAGCACGTCGTGCAAAGCAATTTTCGAAGCGTTAATATTTGCTCCGAAAGCAGAAAAACCGCCTGGTTCGCGCCGGGCGGTTTTTTTTGCTAATTTATTTTACGTTTGATTGTTAATTCTAGTTTAAGATTTTTACTAGGATTTTTTATCTGCAGGAAGCAAAGGCAACGAGGCTGCTAAAATATGTCGTCACAATAATGTAAACCCGGTAAGGCGATTTTGGTTATTTTTCGATCGGAGCAACGATTAAATACGCGGACCAGGTTGGCGAGTGGAGTTTACATTTAGATGCCAATAAAGTTTTCATGCAAGGAAAAAATGATTAAGGTCGGAATCGTGGGTGGTACTGGATATACCGGGGTCGAGTTATTGCGTTTGTTAGCGATGCATCCACACGTGCTACTGATGGCAGTGACGTCGCGCAAAGAGGATGGTACCCCAATCGCTGATATGTATCCTTCGTTGCGTGGGCGCGTGGCACTTGCTTTTTCCAGTCCCGAAAACGCGCGCTTAGAAGAGAATGACGTGGTCTTTTTTGCAACACCACACGGGGTGGCCATGGCGCAGGCACCGGCATTGATGGCGGCTGGGGTCAAAGTGATTGATTTAGCGGCGGATTTTCGATTACAAGACACCGCAGTATTTGAAAAGTGGTACAATAAGCGACATAGCTGCCCGGAAATACTAAAAGAAGCAGTGTACGGTCTGCCAGAATTAAATCGTGCAGAGATCAAAGATGCACGTCTGGTTGGTAATCCGGGTTGTTATCCTACGACAATGCAATTGGGCCTAGCCCCGCTGTTAAGAGCGAGGGTGATTGATGCCTCGAATCTGATTGCCGATTGTAAATCGGGTATCTCTGGGGCAGGCCGCAAAGCGGAAGTGGCGATGTTGTTCTCTGAGGCCAGTGATAATTTCAAGGCTTATGGTGTTTCCGGTCATCGCCATTTACCCGAAACATTGGCACAGTTGGCTAAGCTGACTGAAGATAAAGTCGGCTTGTTGTTTATTCCGCATTTGGTGCCTATGATCCGTGGAATGCATTCCACGTTGTACGCGCGCCTCAATCAGAAAATCGACAGTGTCGCATTGCAGACTTTGTTTGAAGATGCCTATAAGGACGAGCCATTCGTTGATGTGATGCCATTTGGTGCGCACCCAGAAACCCGTTCAACACGTAGTTCGAACATGCTGCGAATGGCATTACATCATCCTAACGATGGCGGTACCGTGGTGGTGCTGGTGGTCCAGGATAATCTGGTTAAAGGCGCAGCTGGACAAGCTATTCAATGTATGAATTTGATGTTTGGCATAGATGAAACGACGGGTTTAATGCATGTGCCAGTGATGCCGTGAGCTATGTGCTAAGACAGAATTTCTGCCGTTCTTTAAATATTTATCAAAGTGTCGATGTCTTGATGGTGCAATGATGAAGACGTTACAGATCAAGGTAGTGGAAAAAAGTTGGGTTCAGGCCTGATAATCCGTGTAACTTCAGTCTATTTATCATCTAATCTATCAGCTATCGTTATTAATTAAGTATTATTTTTACAATAGATTAATATAAACTGGTATTAAAAGACCTATATGTTTAACCGTAAAGCAAAACACACCATCGATAGTTTGATCGGTTCATCGACAAGTATTCAAGGCGAAATGCATTTCAAGGACGGTCTGCGTATCGATGGTCATATCGAAGGCAATATTGTGGCCGAAGAAGGAACAATTACCATCCTGGTGATTTCCGAGAATGCTAAGGTAGAAGGCCAAATACGGGTGGCGCACTTGGTGGTCAACGGAGATATATTGGGGAACGTCTTTTCATCCGAACTGCTTGAACTACAACCGAAAGCTCGCATAATTGGAGATGTAAATTACAAAACTCTGGAAATGCATAGCGGTGCGCTATTGAGCGGAAAATTGACGCAAAATCAGCCGGTACCGCCGGAATTGACATTGCGGTTGCGGGAAACATATTCAGTACCTCAGATTCCCCCATCTTCTACAGACCCAGAGTTGCCGAAAGTACTCGAAGTCTCCGTAAGGTCTGCACAATCCTATCCAAACGTCTATAATATGGCATTGTATGTTCTCGCAGGAGCCAAAAATGAATGCTATCGCTGAAGTCGAAGACGTTATATCTCCAATTCTTTTTTCTGATAGTGCTGCCTCAAAAGTGGCCCAACTGATCGAAGAAGAGGGAAATCCAGATTTGAAACTGCGCGTATTTGTGCAGGGTGGTGGTTGTTCAGGCTTTCAGTATGGTTTTACTTTTGATGAAATCGCCAATGAAGATGACACTACTATGAGCAAAAATGGCGTGCAGTTGCTGATCGACTCAATGAGTTATCAATATTTGGTCGGTGCCGAAATTGACTACAAGGACGATCTGGAAGGCGCACAATTCGTCATTAAGAATCCAAACGCAACAACTACGTGTGGGTGTGGATCGTCATTCTCTGCATAATTCTTGCTTAGAAGCTATTCAAAATCTTTCTAACCCCTCATCAAAAGCAAAACGAGGAAAGCTAGAGGAAAGCTAAATTGACAAATAAAAGGCTGGTGTTGAGTAAAAGGCTGGTGTTGAGTTTTCTCTCGCAGTTTTTCCACATTCTC
>JACMQE010000097.1 GCA_014377145.1 Glaciimonas sp.
ACGTAATGATAAAACGATGGCGAAGTAGACGCAAAGGAGTTGCACCATCGCTTTATAAGGATCCACCTTTTGGCACTTGAGGCGAAGAAGTCAGTCCCTTTGCACTCCGTAACTACAAACATTCCGGGAAACTTAACCGCCACTAAATAAATAGCAATCCGGCTTAAAAACTATTGTCAAACGACGCAGCAACGCAAAGTTAGTAAACAAGCAACAACGCAAAGCTAGAGCAACACAAGCAACGCAACTTTGGTACGGATGATTTAGTAGTTAAAAAATCAATGTCTTCCACAACAGCAAATTTTAAAAATATCGAAGTCATGCATATTTTAATTAATCTAACCTGCCAAAGTAGCGGAGTCGTAGAAGGATACAAGAAGACTCTATACGTTGCTCCTATTAATTTCGGCCAAAAAATGGCATCCTTACGTTTTGCCGCAATAAAGATAATATCTGTATCAAGCAACCAAACCGACACATCTAGTGCTTCAGAAAAGCTTTAGACGGCATTTAAGAACCTAGCGCACCAAAGGGTGAAATAAAGGTATGAAAAGCGCTCTAAGGGCGTTTAAATCAAGCGGTCGGAATTCAGCACCTGGCAAGCTTTAAACGGCCCGCCACCGTCTGTTGCTTGGTGTACCTACTGCCTACCCTGGCTTCAGTTACGCGCCATGTCCTTGTAGGCTTGCGGCATCTCCGGTCTTGGGCTTGATTCACAGCGTCAAACGGTTTCTCAATACCTCACAGGAAGCACCAGAACCGTCTTGACTGAGTCCGTTGAAGTCGAGACTGGCAAGGGATGCGAACGCATTGGATCGACGCCCACAGCTTCGTTCTGCGCTTGAGTTATGCAAGAAGTCTGGCGCGACACTGCTGATCGCAAAGATTGACCGACTCGCCAGAAACTTTCATTTTGTCAGCGGCTTGATGGAGAGCAAGGTCAAGTTTGTTGCGTGCGACTTACCGGAAGCGAACCAACTGACCATTCATATCATGGCAGCGTTTGCAGAACATGAAGCTCGGCGTATCAGTGAGCGAACACGGGATGCATTGGCGACGGCAAAGGCTCGCAGTGTCGTTTCGGGAGCTACAAGGTCAGCCAATTTGAAGCGACACACCAAAAACGTCAAGACGCGGCAAGTGCGTTCAGCGCCCGTTTGATGCCCGTGCTGAACGGGTTTGTTTCGCAGGCCATGACCCGCCGCGCTATGGTCGTTCAGTTAAATGACTTGGGCATCAAAGCGCCGAAGGGTGGCGCTTGGTCACTGGGACAGGTGCAGAGGGTGATTGGCGCTGGGTTTTTAGCAACATTGAATACTTATTTTTGAGCGCTCTGGTGTAGTTCACGCAGGTGGCGTCGTAGTTTTCTTTGTGCATGGCCAGCAATCGCCCCTTTTCATTCTGCTCTAGCTGCCAACTTTTAGTTGTGTCGAACCGGCTCTTAAAATCATTGAGATTTTCAGGGAAATTGGCAAGTTCTGCCTCGTACATTTCGTAAAAAAACAATGCCTCTTTAGCAGTCTTTAAGCCCTTGGCTTCTTTTATTACCTTCAATCCAGCCGCGATCAACTGCTGATCGGGAATGTCGGCTGTGAAAGTAGGCTTTGATGGCAAGACGCACGCAAGCTCTTGAACCGCCAAAGAACTCTGAGGTTTCATTCCCGCATGGACGGAGGACTCATGACTTCGACTATCACAGGCGGAAAGGAAGGAGATGCTCATAACTAGCACGACTCCTCTAGTTACCATTTTCAGAATCGCCTTCAGCATATATCTTTCCCATGAGATTGACTTCGCACAGGCCATTTTTAAGCTCATATTGTCACAAACAGTGCGTGGCCTTTTAATATACATTGGCCGACAGTTTGCGAGGTGAATTCACCGCCCAGAGGAGCGCTTTAAGCCACCGCGACTGGCATCTTATGTTTCACAGTAGGCATTCGCCGGGTCGATCATGCGTCACTTGCCATCCTTGCACTGCATTTCAATAGAGGAAACGCTAACTTCCTTGAAGTACTTCCCCTGCTCAATGTATTCAACCTTCTGACCGGCTTTTCTCTTCGCAATTGCAGATTGGTACGAGCTTTTGCATTCGCGGATCACCTCGCACATCACTGACGATATTTTGTCGAAATCCTGCGT
Organism: Glaciimonas sp.; assembly: GCA_014377145.1. Next base: position 2,143 of record JACMQE010000097.1, read on the forward strand.
TCCATTTCGATCCCATTGCCGTGGCTTTCTCCACAGATCACCCGCATATGTAATCTTATAAGTGCCACGCCCTTTGCCACATCCAGTGACTTGCAAATCGCTGAGTTCCACACCTGTTTGACCGTCGAGAATTATCAGCCCAATTTGAAATTTATCATTAATATCAGTCTTAAGCGACTGCGGGTTCAAATAATACGATTTATTTTCTGATTGCTGTTTGAAAACAATAATCCACTCATCGCCAAATGCTTGTGCCAACAGTGGTAAGAAGAGACACAAAAAAATAGCGTGTTTTTTTATTTTCACGATTTCAATAACTTTGAATTTGCGCCTCCAGCACACCATCCCCGCGAACAATATGCTCCGCATATGCTGAGTTATTTGGAGTGAATTTTTCATCTCCAGGCCCAATAGCATATTCAATGCGAATTCCTATATCGCGATACATCCCGCCGGATGACTTTTGAGCATGTTTTATTGAAACAACACATCCAGGTGATGGCCCATTCTTCCCCGCCTTGTCCGTAATGCCACAACTCGTAAAACTGTAAGCTGGATTTGGATAAACATCAAATTTATTTAGCACCCCTGTGAGGCCATTCTTGTATCCCTTAGCCGGCAATGCAAGCAGGACATTTCGATTCCCACTTTTAAGTGCATCATCAATCGATTCAAGACCCACCCGTCGTTCAAGTTCGGAAAGTGATTCCACTGCAAAAGCGGTAGAGGACATCAACAAAATTAGCATCGTCAGACTTATCAGTCTTTTATTCATATTTTTCTTTCTTCATGATTCAAATTGGCACGAACAGTGCGTGGCCAATTAGAAGACGGTAACACGGAGCATCAGGGGTGAAAGAACCCCTGAGAAAACGATTCGGCAATACTGTGAAGGCGCTCAGTCTTGCGTCTGGTGTTTCGCAAGAGGCGTTTGCTGACAAGTGCGGGTTTGCGCGGAGCTATATGAGCCGCATTGAACGTGGTGGCGCTAACCCGTCGCTAGATGCTGTTGAAACGCTGGCCGATGCACTTGGAATCGAGGTCAAGGCACTTTTCCAGACTACCGTCACTGGTTCAGCAATCAAACCGACTGCACCCTCCACCGTCCCATTCGCTGCAGACAGTTC
>JACMQE010000098.1 GCA_014377145.1 Glaciimonas sp.
CCAACTTTAACCCCATAGCTTCGAGCGTACGGGTTTTTGCACCGTTAGGGCCGACCCGATCGGGTACCAGCACCACATCGGCTGTCGACAAAAATGCTGAGTAATCATCCACCCAAGTCAACACCTTTACGCCGGGGGTATTTTGAAACACCAGCAACATGGTGTCCGGTATGTTCTTTCCCAAAATTACAAACTCAACATCGGAAAATGCGCCTCTCACACGTGGCCAGAAAGTTTGAACAAAATCGTAGATCGGATCAGCAATGGCATGGTTCTCGAAGCTTGCTGTACAAATAACCCTCAACGACCTAGTGGGAACAATATCCGGATGAGAATTACCGCTCCTAGCTTCGCCATTTACTTGCCCGCTACTGATAGGAATGACCGTTACGTCAATATTTGAATCCAGTCCCAAAAGGTATCTGGCATCGGGCAATGAAACAACATGAACTTTGGTAAATGAATGATAGTTTTTTTTCTCGAATCGTCTAAGAAGGATTATCGAAACTAAATAATATAACTTCTTCAAACCCCAAACCAGGTCTTTTGTTACGCGCATATAAACCAGAGAGGTAGCATCGTTGGGCGAGTGGACGGAGGCGACATGCTCGCATATGTATGCATACTGTGCCATATTTATAATATCATAATGAATAACGTCATATGTGCAGCTTGCACATGCCTGCCTTATTGCGTTCCGGTACTCATGACTCGAAAACATTGCAAAAGATGGTGGCAGCAATCTTGCAAAGTTCGCAACGAATATGAACCATTTACCAAAACCTGTTTTAAGCGGCAACACGCCAATCACATTCACCTTGGGCATTTGCAGCTGAAAAGACTCTTCCAGAGTTTTGTCAGGCTTACCAAAACACAAGATATCACACTGGTGCATAGGCGACATGTGCTTCAGCAGGTTAAAGACTTTCAACCTTCCCCCCGTTGATGCAGGAAAAGGGAAATCAGGCAATAGAAATAGAATTTTCAATTCACAAAATATAAGTATCTAACACTACTTATCACCTTTTAAACATATTAAATAACTACAATCCGAAACAATCTACGAACCAACACTTCCACAAAAATAATCGTCGTGATACCAGCCGTGATCATCAGCCCCATACTGTCCAGGGTACCCTCAGTTAATGCGATGAATAACATCCAAAGTAGAAATACTTTGGCAATCACATAAGAATTAGTGAAAATAACAGCGAGTAATTTCCAAATATACACTGTAATAAAGCCAATGATCGATGAGCCAAGAATAATTATCGGAGCACCACCTACCATATACAGCCAGCCAACAAAACCGGGTGCCAAAAGTGTATTGTCACCTAACTTCATCGGGTGTATTGCGAAAGTCAGATATCCTGCAATCCCATTTGTGGAGCGGATAATTTCAAAACTATGCAATCCGAGTGGTCTTGCACCTAATGCGAGTTGACACCAAAGGCTTTCAATGCCCGGCATTCTAAAAAGTACAAACTTTATGGCGTCAGCAAGTTGTTGAATCCAATTCCCGCCAGTGTGTTCGAAAACAGCAAGTATCGCATTAAATTGAGATAATTTAAGTGCTGTACGCATGTGTCGGTATTCGGTCATGATAGGAACCATAAATAAGGCGAACAGGGCCACAGCCCCAAGAAAAACTTTCTCTTTGTGACGCAAACGAACACCATTTACGAAAATTAAAAATCCTATCAATAACAGTGCCAACAGTAAACTACTACGGCTATTCCGTAGAAACATATCTACTATTCCATTTAAGAGCAGAATCATAATTCCTACCCTTGACCAGCGAAAGTCGTCAGATCGGTCGAGCAAATAAATGGAAAATAATAAAATGAGAGGAACACAAATTATTCGGGCATAGAAAATTAGTCCCTTGATTCGAAACGGCAAGGCCGTACCTGACGGCGAACCCATTTCGCCGATTTTGTACTGGAAGCTGATATACGCTAACATAACTGCTGCGAAAGCGGTCAGCGTTAACAACGCCCTTCCAAAGATCTGCTTTACTTCTACGGTTTCGTCCTCCGACTGAATTGGAAGTCTCAATACGTTACGTTTTTGCAACTTCAGAAATATCGCAACAGAACCGCAGAAACTAGCAAACGCGATCACTGAAAGTTCGAAAGCCGTAAGTAGCGCGTCCCGGTTCTTAATCATTATGTGGAAAGGATCCGAAGGCAACATGCGCTCTACCGGCAACGGGTCGATTGTAATCCAGTAAAACCTTACGAAATACCCCATAATAAATAGCAATAGCGCGAGCCATGTCGCTGTATGCTGAGGATCAAATCGCTCTACACTTTTTAGTATTATTGTTAGTGCTATCAACGCAATAAGATTAAAAAAAAGAAATTCATAACGCGCCATATCAAAATATCTGTAAGTAATCAAGTGGCCGAATAAGAACACCGTCAAGAGTAACCATTTTAAATGGTAAATAGTTTTAGAAAGAAACAAAGACACGCAACTTACCTTCTTCTTAAAAGAGAGATTACTGACTGTCTTGTTAGGGGCGCCGCGACCATTGAAAATACAACGGAGATCAGCCCGGTGGCTAGCAAGAAGTTGATCCACTGCCAACGTTGGCTGTAGTCAACAGGCTTCAATTGAATTGCTAAAAATCCCACAAGCAGGGCGGCGAGCAATGGCGGAACAATGTCAGTTGCATACCAAAGCCAACTCTGATTACTTAGCAAACTTCGGTGTGTGAAGTAGGTTACTGCTGTAAGGTGCACCGCATTTATGATAAGCCACGCCCAAGCGGCACCTTCAGCTCCTCGAAGATCAGTAAGCACATAAGCGAGTGGGCAGAAAACAAAAACACTAAAAGCATAGATTTTTAGTAAAAGCCTTGTTTTCCCAAACGCGATTTGCAGCTGGAAAGGAAGATGACTTAGACAGTTGAAAAAACTGCCGATGACCAATACTTCAAGCAATGGCGAGGCTTGGTCAACCAAGTCTAGGTTGTCTGACCACGCATAAATTATCCCTCCAGAAAACAGTACAAGAAGGGTAGTTGCTGGCGCAATCATTACTACGACACTTTGGGTAAGCTTTCGGAAAAGCGCCGCTATATTTTTCTGATCCTGATCGGTAGACATTGCCACGAGACTAGGGTAAACCGCTTGGGTTATTGGCACAACAACCATGAACATGGTATTTGCTGCAGTAGCTGCAAGGGTGTAATAGCCCAAGTCCTTAAGGGGCGCAATATATGAGAGTATTACTTTGTCGAGTTGCAGTAGAAGTATAGTCATCGCACCAATGCCGAGAGTGCCCGCAGCAAAGTTTTTTACCGCAGAGAGGGTAGAAAAAGAGAACTGCCTCGGAGATTGCGGGGCTGGAAAACATTTGTCAGCCCGCTTGGCCAATATATATATATTAGCGAGGGAAACCGCTATCTGCCACATGAAAAAAGCCTGCAGCGTTTGTGAAATCCATATTAGTATTACCAAAGCACCAGCGTAACGAATAGTAACGAAAAGCGAGAAATATGCGTTGTACCAAATCTGTTTTCCTGCACCGAATAGAGTACCTCTATACACACCTTCGCATAGTCGCAGACAGGCGACAAACCATATTAACACAAGAGCATGAGCTATTTGATCAGGTTGAAGAGTGTTAGTATTCAGCCATTCCCGCGATAAATAATGGGACAAAAGCCATACTACAAATAAACTGATGACGGTAAAGCAAAAGCAAACGATCTCAAGGGTGTAAAGTAAATTACGAGTCTCGCTACTGTTACCAATCCCATTGAAAAATCTTGCCATTTGCCGATTGACAGTGGGTGAAATACCCAAGTCAAGAATCATGACCATCCCCTGTACAGCCGCAAAAAGTCCTATAACTCCGTAAGCCTCAACGCCAAGGTAGTTTATATATGCAGGAAGGAATGCAATAGCCATAACTGCAGACCAGCCTTGCCCAAAGTAGTTTGCGAGTATATTGCTTCTATTTTTAGTCATAAAAAATCATCCCCGGATCGGATGTCGGATCTGGCCGTTCTGCAAGGGATACGCTTAAACTGAATTTGCGTCGATATAAAAAAATAGTTGGAGCCGAGTGCAAAGATCGTCGGTAGGCGCTCGCTGTTTGGCAACAAAGGCAGCCGTCAAAGTACGTTGATCACTTCTAGTTCCGGTAAGGGGAATAGTAAAGTCATGCCAGCGAATTTTTTGTTTTCAATAAAAAACTTTCTGAAGTGCCAAGGCAATACAAGGATGAAATCCGGCTTGGAATCTATCAACACTTGCTCGGGCACGATAGGAACCCAAGTGCCCGGCGTGTAACAGCCAAACTTTTCAGGGTTTACTTCCGCCACAAAATTAATCCACTTTTCAGTAAGTCCACAGTATTGAAGGAGGACATTGCCTTTTGTGGATGCACCAAGCGCAGCCACAACTTTTCCCTGGATACGCGCGGACTCAAGAAAATCCATCAAACTTTTTTTTGCCTCAGCTACTCGTTCGGCAAACTCCAAATATGGCCTCAGAGTATTGAGCCCCATCGCATCTTCGCGTTCCAGAATGTCTTTCACTACTTCAACTGGTACTGAATTCCCGTCACTTTTGCTCACCGTCACGGAGAAACTGCCCCCGTTGACTTCATTGAATTCGACATCTAGGATTTTAAATCCCACCTTGTCAGCCATCCATTTGATTTGACGCAGTGCATAGAACTCTAGATGTTCATGACAGACAGTGTCATAAGAGTTGGTTTCTAGCATTGTTGGCATGTAACTCTGCTCAAACACCCAGATCCCATCATCCCCAAGTACATCGTAAATTTCCCGCATGAATCCGAGCGGATCTTCCAGGTCATAAAACATGGGAAGGGGTGTGATGACCTTTGCCTTCTTGCCGATAAAGCGCTCTTTGAGCAGCTGTGAGGAAAAAAACTCAGGAATCA
>JACMQE010000099.1 GCA_014377145.1 Glaciimonas sp.
AAAACCAGAATGTAAACACAGTTCTGAAAAAGCTAACCGCTTTTTATATATTGACATGATCTAGCTACTTCCATTTATTTAGCGCTGTATTATCGCTATCGCGTGCATCCACCCACCGTGCGCCTGCGGGGGTCAGTTCTTTTTTCCAGAACGGTGCTTCCATTTTAAGATAGTCAATAATGAATTCGCATGCCGCAAATGCGTCGCCACGATGTGCTGAGGCGACCGCAACCAATACGATCTGCGCCATCGGCAGCAATGGCCCGACCAGGTGAATTACTAGCGTATCGACAATATTCCAGCGCGCCTGTGCTTGCGCAACTATCGCTGTCAACGCCTTTTCGGTCATGCCAGGATAATATTCTAGTGCCATTCCATCAACGGCACTGCCCTGGTTAATGTCGCGCACCGCGCCGACAAAACTGACGACAGCCCCAATTTTTGGATTGCTTTTTCGCAATGCCAGCAGCTCTGTAGAAAGATCAAAATCGGCGGTTTGAATGCGTATTGCCATAATTTACTGTGTGTTTACTTTAATTTACTTGTGAATGTGCTTGACGGTTGCTAATAATGCACCGGCACCAATGGAGGCACATCCTGAAAGACGATTAAACACACGCGCGCAACCATGGAGCGGCTCGTACCGCAAAGCTGGAATAGAATGTCAGGCCAGCCAATTCGCAGCAAATAAATGTTAAACCCAAAATCAGGAATTGCGGCACCTGCGGGACATTTGGATTCAAAAACTGTGGGAATAACGCATTAAAAAATAAGATTGCTTTAGGGTTACTAGCACCCACCAAAAAACCATTCAGATACAAGCGCATTAACAATAATTGCGGTGATCGGGTCTGTAATTGTTTGTTTTCAATATCAACATCAAAATTGGTTCGGTGCGAGCGAAAGGCTCTAATGCCAACGCAGATCAAATACGCTGCACCATACCATTTCATGATCAAAAATACTTGCTCTGATGTCGTCAAGGTCGCACCCAATCCAAAAGCCGAAACGGTCATCACTAAACATACCGCCGTCAGGCTACCAAATACCTCCATTAGCGCACGACGCATACCAAAGTTAACCGCGCTAGTGACACAACTCAGGACTGTCGGACTAGGCGTCACGACCAACGCAAGGACCGCAGCAAGATAAAAAAGCCACGTCTGAAGTTGCATAATATCCTAACTAAATCAGGTTAAATCTAAGCATAAGAAGAGCGAAAGCTTACTTCTACAATGCTTACCCACCGGTCACTGGCGGAAAGAACGCTACTTCAGAATTGTCGGTCACCGGTGAATCAACCGTCGCGATGATTTGATTGCACGCCATCCGTAAAGTCCGGCCTTCACCCAGAACTTCTTCCCATACACCACCGCGAGCGCGCAAATAGGCGCGAACGTCGCCAACGGTATGGACAGTGTAAGGCAACTCGATTGTCTCCTGCGTAACGTTGAGCACTTCACGTACACTCGCAAAAAAACGTAATTGAATCTTCATAGAGCCTTCCTAATATGGCATATAGTACGCAATATTGACGCGCGAAAATGTTAAGTTGCATAATACTTGATCATTAACATTAAACCGTTATTGGAATAGTACTGAGAAAGGGTGAAAGCGCACCACATCCCGAGTTGCAATGGTGTTGCCAGCAGGGTTATCAACTAATCCATCTCCCCAGACAGTTGACGTTAGCACACCAGAACCTTGGTGTGAAAATAAATCAAGACCACCGTTGAAATTGATTTTTGCGCGTAGAAATTCCTGACGGTGGTCAGCTTTGGGCCAATCAAAATCTGCGCGCATGCTGTAAACCTCTGGCGCCACTTTGCTGCAACCTTGCAAACGCAAAATAAAAGGTCGCACAAACAACAAAAAGGTCACAAAGCTAGAGACGGGGTTGCCAGGTAAACCCATAAAAAATGCGGTCTCAGCGCTGTGATCTTCACATTCCCCTGTATCAATGACGTCGCGATTAATTTCACCAAAAGCCAGAGGCTTACCCGGCTTCATGGCGATTTGCCAAATATTAAGTCGGCCTTCCGCTTCTACCGCCGGTTTAACGTGATCCTCTTCGCCGACTGAGACCCCACCCGAGGTAATAATTAAATCATGTTGCTGCGCCGCGATACGCAACATGTCGCGAGTAGCGGTAAGTGAGTCTGGCACAATCCCATAATCTGTAATTTCACAACCCAAATTTTCTAACAATCCACGCAATACGAAGCGATTTGAGTTGTAGATCGCTCCGGCCTTTAAAGTATTGCCTGGCATCGTTAACTCGTCACCGGTAAAAAATACGGCGACGCGCAATTTTCGTACAGTCGGCAACTCAGCTAATCCGACCGAAGCAGCCAAACCCAGATGTTGCGCCTGCAACCGCGTCCCCGCCATCAAAATTACCTTACCAGCATAGATATCCTCGCCGGCACGTCGAATCCATTCACCGGACGCAGGTGTATACTGGATCACGACGCCATCACCGTCAGCAACACACATTTCTTGCATGACAACCGCATCTGCACCCAAGGGAATCATCGCGCCGGTAAATATCCTTGCTGCTGTCCCTTGCTGCAACGGCTCTCCGACATAACCAGCAGGAATCCGTTGTGAAACTAACAAACGCGCCGCGCCGCTTACACAATCTACCGCCCGTATTGCATACCCGTCCATTTGAGCGTTGTCAACTGGCGGCACGTTCACCTGCGAGGATTGGGCGCTTGCCAAAATACGGCCATTCGCTACCAAGGTGGACACAATCTCGACATCTGTTACAGACCGTGCTGCTGCCATTAATAGGTTGAGTGCCTCGGCGACAGTCAGCATTGGTAATTTTTGCATCTGTCGTAAACCTAGTCTGAAGTGTATTAAATAATTTTTAAATCGTTATTACAAACCAGTATGCGCTGCAATATATGCTTTTACCCTTATCACATCAGCGGCTATTACGTCAAATCGTTGTGACAATGCTTCGATATTTTCAAATCCTGCTGAGCGTTCTGCATCAAGGTCTAATACTTCATGAATCGTTTCATTAAATTTGGCTAGCAATGCAGTTTCCAACACGATCATACTGATACCCGGTGTCAAATAGTCTCGGGCACCTTTGAGACCGTTGGCGTTATGTCTATCAATAGGGATGCCGTAACGCTTCTCGGCATCACGAATGGTATCCAGACGATCTTGATGCGTTGATTTACCGGACTGAAACCAGTATTCCCAGATTTTACGGAATTCATCCCCATCACTGCCCGGATTGCCTGACGTCGCACTAAAAATATTCAGTGCAGCATCATTCTTCGCCAGGGTGTACTCAAACAAGTTTGTTTCCACTGACCTTTTCCAGCGTAATCCGGTCCGCACTCTCTCCAGCACGATCATTACGATACACCTCACCATTTTATGTTTTATGCGTCAAAGCCTTCAAATCTACATCAGGAATATCAGTAGCAAATTTCTTCAATACTTCAACCGCCAAATCGGCATAGGTCAGCGTGTGCCAATGATTTAGCTCTGCAGCGCTGACTTGAGGATATGTTTCGGGTAGGTACAAACCACCATCCGATGCAAGACCGCCTAGCAAAATATGCGAAAGTATTGAGCCGTAGCGTGGCCGCGCGTGGAAACATATTGCATAGAGTGGTTTAATTGAATTAATTTGCAAAAGCAAAAGTGAAATAAAACCGGTTGAAATTGCCTGATCGGGACAGGGATCCGCATATAACCCAAAGCCAACATTATAAATATGGCCCAGACTGTGTTGGCATTTTAGATCGCGTCCTTCTTTGCTCATATTATTTATACATGACTGATATATTGAAACAGATTAAATATTTCTGGCGAAATTTACCACTTGAAATAAGGAAGGGATGGTCGACAAAGTCAATCAACCCTTCAATAAAGACGGAACTGATTTGAAAATCAGTTTCACGTGATTACTTAACAGGAATGTATTATTTCTCTAAAACGAACAACGCCCGTGATTGCGAGCGTTTATTTTTCATCACAAAAATCAGTCCGCTTTCCAGCCAAATCACTAATGGCCGGCCAAATTACAGGCCGTTAGCATTAAGTTGACGACAATTGGCTGGAAACAACTTAAAAGAAGCGGCTGTAGCATTTGTATAGCACGCCCAACCTTGAATAGGTTTTCCGGCCTTGAAATTTGCTTTGACATAAGGGACTTTACGTGCACTATCAGAAGTCGGCACCATATATATTAAAAAGGAGTCTGCAGGAGAACCGGTATCTTGAATTTTGCCGGAACTAATCATCCCAGTAGCGCTAACCGCCAAACCTGCCGCCATATATTTGGTTGTGACTGTAGCACTACAACCTGGGGTTTGAGTACTCGTCGGGAATGTACCAAAGGACATCATGTAGTCGTTAAGTGCTGTTTTACAGCCATCCATTTGTAGAATAACTTCCGATATTTTTGCACGTGTTGTGTAATCTTGGTAGGCGGGCAGTGCAACGGCAGCCAAAACACCAATAATCGCAATAACGATCATCAACTCAATGAGCGTGAAACCTTTTTTTACTTTTTTCGATAGACGAAGGATCGATTTATTCATGTAAGACTCCCTTTGGATTTGGGTGAAACTACTCTTCGAATATAGCAGTGAGCAGCTAAATTATATTCCCAAGCCAACAACCTTTGATCGCAGCTTTTGGACCAAGAAATCGACAAAATTCGTTCATTTTATGAACCAATATGACCAGAATCGTCGCTTTGCTTCACTATTTTTATATTGGATGCAAAAAATGTTAGCCCACTTCAATTAAATAGGCGAATTTGCTTTAAGTCTCGAAAAAGATGAAAGGAGCCACATTAATCGCTTTCCTATAATATTACGAGAAACAATCTTAAAACAGCGTACCTTAGGTCGTTTGCAGAACGACAAGAGCGTTGAACTGGCTGAAGACTACATTGCCTGTTCTGCGACCCTGCCCATGGACTGATACAATAGTGCACTATTTGCTAGAACTGCATTCAGGTGGAAATTGACATAATTACGCTTAACTGGCCCAGCTCTACTTTGTTTGTAAATAATCTAACTGCCATGACGCTACCGCTAATATCGAACTCCCCCAACGAACTTCTTACCTTGGCTGCCATGCCCGATGAATATCTAATGTCCGGTAGTTTATTTATGGTGGTAGCGCCTTCAGGAGCGGGGAAATCAACGTTGGTGAACGCTTTGCTGGCACAAGAACCGGCAATCAAGCTCTCTATTTCTTACACTACCCGCTCTCCACGCCCCAAAGAAAAAAACGGACGAGAATATCACTTCACCTCAGTTGAGGATTTCCGCACACGACATAAGCAAGGTGAGTTCCTTGAATGGGCCGAAGTCCACGGAAATTATTACGGTACTTCGCGCTTATCGATTGCAGAACAGATGCAAGCGGGTATGGATGTATTGCTTGAAATCGACTGGCAGGGCGCGCAACAGATCAAAAAACAATTTCCGCATGTCGTGGGTGTTTTTATACTACCGCCTTCTATCGCAGCACTCGAAGATCGACTGAAGAAACGCGGACAAGACGAACCGCAGGTGATTACTCGGAGAATTCTGGCGGCCGGTGGGGAAATCGCCCATGCCCCCGAGTCTGAGTATGTTATTATCAACCGAGAATTTTCTTCTGCTTTATCAGATCTAAAAGCGATTGTCAAAGCGATGCGCTGTCGCTTTTCCCAACAGGCAGTACATAATAAATCCTTATTTGCACAACTTGGTATTTATGCCAGCTTGCGCTAACACTTGATTAATTTTACCTTCAACTACCATAAATGGCGTTATTGCAACACTAACGATTATATTGTTTTTCGGAGAACGTATGGCCCGTATCACCATCGAAGATTGTATCAAGCATATTCCTAATCGCTTTCAATTGACTCTTTCTGCAACCTATCGCGCACGTCAGCTAGCACAAGGCCATGCTGCTAAAATAGATGCAAAAGATAAACCGACTGTTATTGCTTTGCGAGAAATCGCTGCCGGCAAAGTTGGCATTGAAATGCTAAAAAAGGTTCCTGGTTAACCGTTTACATGTTACGGCTGTTTTCCATACTGTATGAACCTGACCCCACCAGATTCGACCTTACCACCAGCCGCTCCTGTAAAACGAGCCGTATCTCAGCATCCTGTCAAAACTTGGAAGCCTGCAGCAACGGTCGATCAGCCAACAGTGCCTCACGGCGTTACATCGATCACCCACCTGACCACTAAATTAGCGGACTACCTGAATCCTTCCGAACTGAAGAAGGTCAAAGAAGCGTATCGCTTTTCAGATGAAATGCATCTGGGGCAGACGCGTAAATCCGGCGAAGCCTATATTTCCCATCCCATTGCGGTCGCCGAAATTTGTGCCGACTGGAAGCTAGACGCCCAAGCTATTATGGCTGCGCTGTTACACGATGTGATGGAAGATCAGGATGTCAAAAAAGAGGAGCTGATCGAGCGCTTTGGGGCGCCGGTGGCAAGTTTGGTGGATGGTCTCTCCAAGCTCGACAAAATCGAATTTCAGAGTCAAATCGAAGCGCAAGCGGAAAATTTTCGCAAGATGCTACTTGCAATGGCCCGCGACGTACGTGTGATTCTGATAAAGCTAGCGGATCGTCTGCACAACATGCGAACGTTGGGAGTGATGATCCCGGAAAAGAAACGCCGCATCGCGCGTGAGACGATGGAAGTTTATGTACCGATTGCATATCGTCTTGGCTTGAACAATATTTACCGCGAGTTACAAGAGCTATCGTTCTTGCACTTGCATCCGTTACGCCATCGCACTCTGTTAAAAGCTGTCAAAGCAGCACGCGGCAACCGCCGCGAAGTAGTCAGTAAGATTCTTGAATCGGTGAAGACAACGCTGATTG
>JACMQE010000100.1 GCA_014377145.1 Glaciimonas sp.
GCGCGCCAGCGGTGATGTATTCGTTGTGACTGGTCCTATCTTTAACGCACGGCCTGACACCATTGGCGCAAATAAGGTGTGGATTCCGAATTATCTTTTCAATCTCGTCTACGCCCCAGCAACAGGACGGGCATGGGCACATTGGCTTGAGAATACGGATGAAGCGAGGCCAGGTAAACCGATTAGTTATGCTGTGCTGGTGTCACGAACTGGGATTGATTTTATTGCTGGGTTACGCTGATGAGTATAAAGACAGATTTTAGTTCTAAATTATTGCGTTTAAACATGATTGTCAGCGGCAGTTGTAAACCGATACACCAATTTGAGATGATGATTCCCTTAACTATGCCTCCTCACGTCAACGCAAATGCAAACGGTCGCGTTAAGGAAGTACATAGAAATTGTCTATGATGAATAACACAGAACAGGATCTATCATGAATAAGCTGATCGCCGCTCTCATCGCTACCACTTTCGCTATGGGTAGCGCGTTCGCACAAACGGCAACAACACCAGCAAAACCGGTAGTTGCTACAACGACTGCAGCACCTGCTGCTAACAGTAAAGTTTCTTCAACGACACCGCCAGCCGCCGCGGCAAGTGCTTCTAGTGTTGTAGGTGTTAAATCGACGCCAAAATCTGCGGCATCCGCGATGGCTGAAGCGCCAGGTGGAGGCGCCGGAAAAGTTTGGGTGAATACAAAATCAAATACTTATCATTGCCAGGGAACGGAGTTTTATGGCAAAACGAAGGTGGGTGAGTATATGACTGAAGCCGATGCAAAAACCAAAGGTGCGCATGCCAATCATGGTAAAGCATGTAAATAATTTCTAATTTTTTCAATAGAAAAGCGATACCGAATAAAATGGTGTCGCTTTTATTTTTGTGCGCTGATTACAGAAACTTACTCTCTGTCATATTCTGTAAATAGACTTGACAGTTGATTTTGATCGCATTGCGCCCGTCACAGTCAACTCAGGGCTTCGCCACGAAACCCATTTCACCTTTTTGCACTTATTGCAGAACGTGCGGGCATCGGCAATGAACAAGATGAGGCGCGTTCCTATCAACTATTCCAACCCCAAAGCCTCCCACCCTTGGTTGGTCAACTTAATGCCTTGGGCCTGTTCCTGCTTACCCGCACCGTCGATCATTGTCCTTATGTATGGGAAAGCAGCTTGAACATCTGCATTGTTAGCCCAGTCTGCTAAGCCTTCAATCTTGTACAGATATTTCACATTGGTGATTAATGCGCCACCAAGGCTTTGCGGTATATCCCATTTCACGACTTTATCAAGTGACTCTTTTCCGTAGCAAAGGACACCCTGCTTTTCATGATAAAACTTCTTGCCCGTGTCAGTTAGCGCATAACGTTTCATCTTGATTTTGTTACCCGTAGGTTTGCCGGTCCACGCGATCTGATCGACTTCAATATCCGATTGGGACGCCAAGCCAACCGCCGCTAGCGCGGCCATCTGTCCGGCCGGCCCGCTCGGCATGGTCTTCTCCATACTCAATTCGATTTGGGACAGATCAACAGGCCATTTGTCATGCGTAAAAGACGGTGACATGCAAAGATCACCTCTCTTGTCGAGGAACTGGCCAATCGCCACGCCAAAGTTTTTGTCGTTGGCATCCTGTTTATTACCGCAGCCAACCGACGCTATGGCAGCCAACAGCGCTGCATAAATTACACTCTTTTTCATATGTTCTTTCCCTCGTTTTATCGATAGCGCAAACGTACTCCACCCTAGCAATGTGCACTAAGGAAGGTTGAACTGGGCGAGTTTCCACGAGCCATCATCCATTTTTTTGAAGAGATATAAAAATGAAATGGTTTCACCGCTATCATCGGCAAAATAGACAGCGCGGAACTGAAGGGCATTCAACGCAAGCATTCCCCATTGATCAAGCGTGGTCACACCAACGCATTTATTGCGGTTGTGAAATTTCATTGAAATTTCGTTATCTGGATAGCGCAGCTCTGGAGTCATACCACCCATTTGCGCCATATTTACCCCGGGGACCGCAAATAAATTCAACTGCCGCAGCGCTTCCCAATTTTGTACGCACTGATGAATTGCCAAGACCTTTTTGATCGTTGGCAGCGCTTCCTCTATTGCCGCTGCTACCCGTTTGTCTTTGGGAATAGTCACTTGTGCCGGTTTGCTTTGCTCTGACTGCGTCGCCATCGCATAGCCACCGGTTTGTGTACTACCCAGAATTCTTGCCCTGTCCTGTACCCCCTGCGCATTGATGGCCGCAAAATCAGCACAGCCTGTCATACCCAAAACCGTCATACCTACAGCGGCAAGCGTTGCGCCCATTTTTAAAAAAGTGTTCATGTATTTTCCTTTGGTTGATGTGTCGAGTGTCATTTGTCAATTCAATTATTATTTATTCGTTACTACTGGAAATCATCTGAGTTGATGCGACCTGCTGCTTCAGGCAATGCATTTAACGCTGTGATTTGCCCATCTGTGCTGACCTCGACAACCTGCTGGTACCACGACAAGATAGTTGTTGATCAACATATTCTACGGTTATCGTAGAGTAAAACGCAAGCCAATCTACGATTATCGGAGAATGTCTAGCCAATCGCTTTCAAAAAATACTGTCTTAAGTCGTCGCCTGCGGCAAGCACGACAACGCCGTGACCTACCCCAAGATCGGCTGGGAGTCTTGGCCGGACTTGAGGAATCGTCTAGCAGCGCGCGGATGAGCCGATACGAAAGCGGCATACACGAGCCGCCGTTCCAATTCGTCGAGGCGGTGGCCAAAGTATTGGGTATTTCGGCAGCATTTTTTTATTGTTCGGATGACCGACTTGCGCAGATCATCCAAATCTACTCAGACTTATCTGAAGTCAAACGCGAAGCATTGCGTCAACGCGCAATCAAGATTGCCGAGTAACGCCCTATCGGCAATGCTGTTGATTGTTTTTGACTTCTTCGCAGTCGTACATGCCCTGCTCCCGATTGCCGACCGCCCAAGTCTGCCAGCATACCTAATGAAATCCGATACTGCGCTTGCCACTTGGTATTGGCAACGCAATGCGCGCTACCGTGTCCCCTGTCTTCATCGCTTTGGTAAATGCTTCATTGACCAGCCGGGTTACCCGACGAAGATCAATATCGATGCGGTTCGACAGCGATTCACGAGTACTGGCGTCCAATGCAATCCGCTTTCTTGTCTTTCTGCGTAAGTGATCAAAGGTCTCTTGAATGATACGCAGCCGCTGTTCTGGCTCCGGTGGAGGGATGTTGAATATCTCGACACGTGACAACAACGGCAATGGAACATCTTCAATACTGTTGGCAGTCATCACGAAGATGATGCGACTGGCATCAAATTCCATCTCGAAATATTCATCCTTGAAATGCTGGGCAGTGCCTGCGTCCAGCAGATCAAGCAATACCGGCAAAATCGGATAGTGGCTATCCCTGATTTTGTCCACCTCATCAATCACTATGACGGGAGTGGCTGAAC
>JACMQE010000101.1 GCA_014377145.1 Glaciimonas sp.
CTTAAAAAAAGCCGACTTTAGGGTCGGCTTTCTTATTATCAAAAAATAGACAAAAACCTTTTTTAACTATTTAAGTTAAAAAATTGTTCTCGTGGATTGTTACATTCATTGTTAACTTATGACCTTCCAAATGCTAACCCACCATTTCAACTAATAAGTTGAATAAGTTGCCGACGCATCACCATCAAATTTCGACCCAATTAAACCCATATTCCTGACAAGCGATTATTAGTTCAGTCTCGCTATTCCTTTTACCGCTCAGTAGAGCAGCAAATGCAAGTCCATGTGTATTTTTGCGTAAACTTAAATGTGTCCCAATTATTTTGCGTAATACAGATTGATCCAGTGCGCGCAAAATTTCTGCAGCGGCTTGATTTGAAAAATGCCCGCAATCTCCACCTATGCGCCTTTTAAAAGAAGGTGGGTAAGCAGAATTGCGCAACATCTGGGTATCGTGATTGCATTCTAATATAGGCGCGTCGCAACCACTGAGAGCTTTAATCAGGTTCTCTGTAGATTTTCCGACGTCGGTCAATACACCAACATGGCTAGCAACATATTGGACTGGCTCTCTCGCATCATGAGGAAATGTGTACGGGTTCAATATTAGATCCCCAATAGCAAGTTGCTCGCCATCTTGACAAAACTGTATTTGCACATCACTACAATTTTTGGGGACTTTTGAGACCGCCTGATAAGTACCATGGGTTTATAGCCCTACAGGTACCCCATACCGCCGGGAAAATTTGAATACCCCGCTAATATGATCCTGATTTCGTGCGTAACGACAATCACCGATAAATCAGCAGGACTGACGCCACGTTTGATTAGACGGTGTTCAGTCTCTTTAATACCAAAGCCACAATCCAACATAACAGTGGTTGTGGCTTTAGGAGTAACAACAGAGAGGCTAATGGAAGCAGTAGAAATTAATAAGGAATTGCCTTCGCTACCGCTCTCCAAACTGGCAAATTTCAATGACGTGATCCTTCGATACCGTTGCCTTGTTGTAATTATTAAGGCAACGACAAACACCTACTACCTGAAGTACTTACTTTAGTTGCTCGTTTATCAAAGTGAGTATTTTGTCTGTCGCCTGTGAAATTTCTGACTGCCCATGGTTGTTCTGTACAGCCACCTGACTTCCAGAGCCGACACTTTTAACTACCACGCGATAACGCGTTGCAGTTTTATCATCTTTTTTGACACTAGTAAACATTTTGGAGAAAAATCCAACGGCTTTTTTATTTTTTATATCTTCACTCTGGTCTACGTATCGGACAAAATACATGCCTTGTGTACGATCACGATCTTCCACAGTAAAGCCGACACGGTCCAGTGCTAGGCCAACCCGTCGCCAGGCGCGGTCAAAGCTTTCATCAACCTCAACATAACTAGCACCGGCAGCACCTTTAATTAGCTTGGAACGTGATTGTAGTAAAGGTGCACTCGCGACCGCAACTTTGGCTTTCAATTGATCTGCGCCTAGACGTGACATCAAGCGGGACAAAAATTCTGCCTCTAGCTGGGGATCTTTGGCACGTGCCGTCCAGATACTGGTTTCTTTTGATGCTCCGGTTAAAACTTCTTCTGCACCACGATGACTAATATACACTTCAGTTGTGTCGTTCGGCCCACGCTCGAGGCGTGTACGGAACTTATCACGCTCACCAGTTGAATATATTGAATCAAATACTTTACCGATGACATTACGGACGAAATCTTGCGGGATCTTCGCGCGATTTTCAGCCCAATCAGTTTCCATTATACCTGTTTCAGGATTCTCAGTATTGATTAGGAAACCTGAGTCTTGCCAAAAATCCTTAATCTGAGACCATAGCTTTTCAGGTTTCGCTTGAATCACTAGCCAACGCTGGGAACCATCACGTTCGATATGCATGTCAGGAGCGCCATTAGGTGCCACCACCGCTTCACCTATTACCGGCTTCACGCCCTGCTGCAGGTTAAACTTGGATGCAGTCGCTTTCCCCTGGTTTAAGTCAGGAATGGCGTAACGATTTTTAAGTTGCAATTGCGTAAGATCAGGTGGAATGTCCAGCTTTGGTGTCTTGATTTTATCGGCGCTTTTGTAATCGATACGATCTGGTTCTAGCATCGAACTGAGGGAGCTGCACCCTGTCAAAGTGGTCAATGCCAGCGTAAGAATCAGATTATGTTGAATCACAATGCGTAAAGTAGAAGGAATGTGCTTGCGAATAGTCATGTGAATACGGAATGAATGGAACGAGAAAAATTCTTGAGAAAACGCCTTTTAGCGTAGCTATTTTAATACAGCCGATTCACGTAATGCTATGCGAACCATGCCCTGGCATTCGGGTGATAACGGCACTAACGGCAAACGCAAACCTGAAGGTATCATACCCATTTCGAACAATGCCCATTTTGCAGGTACTGGATTAGGCTCAATAAACAATTGAAGGTGCAGTGGTAGTAATTTATTGTTGATTTTGACGGCCTCAGTAACATTACCTTTAATTGCCGCCATACAGAGTAAATGCATATCACGCGGGGCAATGTTCGCAGTGACAGAAATATTTCCTTTACCACCGCACAGCATCAACGCCATCGCTGTGGCATCGTCACCGGAATAGACTGCAAAATCTGCTGGGGCTAAACGTAATAGATCAGTGGCGCGTGCAATATTGCCGGTCGCGTCTTTGACGCCAATAATTCCAGGTATTTGTGCCAGACGCAAAATCGTTTCGTTATGCATATCAACAATCGTACGACCAGGTACGTTATACAAAATCATGGGTAAATCAACTGATTCAGCAATTTTCTTAAAATGCTGATATATACCCTCTTGCGTTGGCTTATTGTAGTAAGGAACGACTTGCAAAGATGCGTCTGCACCAACTTCTTTTGCATAGCGCGTTAAATTAATTGCTTCAGCAGTCGAATTTCCTCCTGTACCGGCGATAATCGGAATGCGTTTAGCAGTATGTTTGACTGCAACTTTAATCAATTCGCAATGCTCCGCTGTCGATACTGTTGGTGATTCTCCCGAAGTGCCAACGATGACAATCGCGTCGGTGCCTTCGGCGATATGCCAATCAATCAGTTTACGTAGATTGGGCAAATCAAGGTTGCCGTCCGGATGCATGGGAGTAACGATTGCAACAATGCTATTTTGAATCATGATGGTAAGTACGCAAGAGATAAAGCCTGATTGTAGCGGATCACGGTGGCTATGGGAAATTCCACAACAATTCTATGAGAAAAATTAAATTGCCAAAGGAAAAAATTTAAGTAATTTAATGTCAAGGATCCAAGGTATCCATGTTACTTATACTTATAAAGCAGTATTTATACGGATTCACGCGACCACTTACTCGCAAAATTAGTTATCAGTCAGTCGAGCTGTAGACCCACTGGCGTATCGGCGGTTCCTTTAACAGCGCAGATTCGTTGCACGATTGCTGGCTTTGGTTGTCCGACATAACCTCCTTCAAACGCTAGTACGCGCCAGGTATGTTGGAGATCACTCTCTAGCCAACGCAATAATTCCCCTGTTGCCATTAAGAAATTTTGATTAGTAAGCCGCCTACCGAACTGCTGGTTGCCTTCAGCAAAGGTCTTGTATAGCACACAACACCCACTGATTCATGATTCTATTAAGCATCCGGGGGACCAAAGGGCGGTGTAGATAATTCGTTACGACTATTCCAGCAAAGCGCTGCGGCTGAACAATTCTGCCAATCCAACTTCGTCATCTGTTTCCAGGTCGATCTGAAGTGTCGTAATGCCTCTTGCCGTAAGACGAGTAAGTACATCAAGATAATCCACTGCCAGAACATCCCTACCCTCGACAGCCAGCAGCATAGCGTGACGCCCATCATCACACGCGAGATCGAGTACCTGCCCGGCGGGAATAGAATTTGTAAGCCGGTTGACCCAATTGGATGCGGGCATATTTATCAAGATGAGAACTTGATGATTTTGATAAGAGGTATTATGGCATTGTTAGATAGCTCAGTTATACCCTAAGCCCATCGCCTCACGTACGTCGCGCATAGTGTCCTGCGCTAGTTTACGTGCATGATCAGCGCCGTCCGCAACAATTGCCCGCACCAGAGATGGGTCATCGAGATACTGTTGTGCACGCTCGTGTATCGGTTCTTGCTCCTTGATGATGGCATCGATTATTAGTTGTTTACATTCCAGACAACCGATACTGGCGGAGTGGCAGCCTTTTATGACCCATTCTTGCTTGCCGACGGTGGAGTACACTAAATGAAATTGCCAGACGGGACATTTAGTTGGCTCGCCCGGATCGGTACGGCGTATGCGGGCGGGGTCTGTCGGCATGGTGCGTACTTTTTTAGTGACGACGTCTTTAGTGTCACGCAAGGCGATCGAATTACCATAACTTTTCGACATTTTTTGTCCATCAAGTCCGGGTAAACGTGATGCATCAGTCAATAGTGCCTGGGGTTCAGAGAGAATCAATTTGCGACTTCCCTCAAGAAATCCAAATAGGCGCTCGCGATCAATCATTGATAGATTCTGAGCATCATCAAGCATCGCCCTAGCTTGCTCAAGCGCCTCTTCGCTTCCTTTCTGCTGGAAATCGATGCGTAACTCGTGATACAACTTGGCGCGTTTGCTGCCCAGTTTTTTAATGGCAACTTGGGCTTTTTCTTCAAACCCCTTTTCTTTACCGTAAAGATGATTAAAGCGGCGCGCGATTTCACGCATCATTTCGATATGTGGCACCTGATCATCCCCCACCGGGACTTGAGTAGCCCGATAAATCAACACATCGGCGGCTTGTAACAATGGATAGCCCAGAAAACCGTAAGTCGACAAATCCCGATCGATCAGCTTTTCTTGTTGATCTTTGTAGGTAGGAACTCGCTCTAGCCAACCGAGCGGCGTGGCCATTGAGAGCAGCAAATGTAACTCTGCGTGTTCTGGTACTTTCGATTGTATAAATAATGTCGATTGGGATGGATCAACCCCGGCAGCAAGCCAGCCAATCAGCATATCCCAAGTGCTACTTTCAATCTGGTCAGGATCGTCATAATGGGTAGTCAGCGCGTGCCAGTCAGCGACAAAAAACAGACAAGGGAGTTCCGATTGCAACCGAACCCAATTTTTCAAAGCGCCGTGATAGTGACCAAGATGCAAAGCGCCGGTAGGACGCATGCCAGAAACAACGCGATCAGGATACATAATTAACGTGGTGTGTCAAAATAGCAAATAAAAAGAATAATTGCATCACTGCAACAGTATTAGAAGCGGTGTAACGGTCCATTTTAAAGCATTAGAGGCAATATCCATTAATGGCGTAATCCATAATGCATACAGTGTAGGTTGATCGCCAAATTGCGGGAGTTTTATTAGCATTAACGCCAACACAATAAAAAAACCGTACGGCTCGATTTTGGCAAGTTTATAAGCATATTTGTGCGGCAAAATACTGAATAAAATACGACCACCGTCTAATGGTGGTAATGGAAATAGATTAAGGGCAAACAGCACCAAATTTATCCGGATACCTGCTTGCGCAATCATAACGAAGAAATTCTGTTTTTCACCGCCAGAGCTCGCAAGGCCAATTAATAACAACATCCAGCCTAAGGCCATAACCAAATTTGCAGCTGGTCCAGCCAAAGCGACCCAAGCCATATCGCGTTTCGGTTTGCGTAACTGACCAAAATTCACAGGAACAGGTTTCGCATAACCGAATAGGAAGGCCCCGCCTGTAGAAAAAAACGTTAATAACGGGATTACAATCGTGCCGAAGGGGTCAATATGCTTAACTGGATTAAGACTCATACGCCCAAGCATATAAGCGGTAGGATCACCAAAGTACTTGGCGGCGTAGGCATGTGCGGCCTCGTGCAAAGTAATAGCGAAAAGTAAGGGTAATGCTAATACTGCGATAGTTTGAATAAGATTATTCATTCGCTAGATTTTAACAGAGGGAGCATACATGCCAAGCAGATTCTGGAAAAATAATAAATTAACATCATAGGCTGAGGGAGTAGAACCGCGGGTTACTTACTTATGCTTTATTGGAAATACAATCCGAACAACCTGATGTCGCCGCGTCCCTGACGAATCAACACTGGTTCGTCAGCGGTAAAGTCTATTACGGTGGTTGGCGCAAGACTACATGCGCCGCTTTCAATTACCAACTCTAGCTGCTTCTCTAATTTATCCCGTATTTCTTCAGCCTCAGTAAGCGGTAATCCATTCCCTGGCAAAATTAATGTTGTACCAATTAGCGGCTGTCCCAATTCTTCTAGCAAGGCTTGCACTACAATGCTCTCCGGTATGCGCAGGCCGATCGTTTTACGAGATGGATGACTCAACCGACGGGGAAGTTCTTTGGATACACTGAGAATAAACGTGTAAGGACCGGGGGTAGCACTTTTTAGCAGCCGAAATTGACGATTATCAACCTTGGCATATTCCGAAATTTCGCTCAGATCAATGCATAGCAACGTCAGATGATGCTTGTCGTCTACGCTGCGAATACGGCGCATACGTTCCACTGCATTTTTGTTATCTAGTTGGCATACCAAAGCGTAACAACAATCCGTTGGTAAGGCAACGATACCACCTCCTTGAATAATTTGTACAGCTTGCTTAATCAATCGCAATTGCGGATTATCAGGATGAATATGAAAAAACTGGCTCATGGCTCGCTAACTCTCTAAATATAAAAACGGCGATAGTCATCAGACTACCGCCGCCCACCTACCTTCTTTCCCCAGCATTACACTAACTTCGCCTAATTATAGTGCTGTGACATGCGGATCGCGCAACGCTGCAATACGCTCTTCAATTGGTGGATGACTTGAAAATAACGCCATAAACCCAGGCTTATCATTAATGCCCATGGCTGCCATTGATTCTGGCAGAGATGCAGCATCACCGCCGCTTAGTCGTGCTAATGCACGTTGCATCGGCAAACTGCTGCCCATTAATTTTGCTGAGCCCGCATCGGCGCGAAATTCCCGATGGCGTGAGAACCAAGCGACAATAAGCGAGGCACCGATACCCAATACAATCTGAGAGACAATCACCGTGACGAAGTAACCAATACCTGGGCCCTCATTGCTATCGCGCGACATGGCACGATCAACGACATAACCAATCACGCGGGACAAAAACACAACGAAGGTATTTACTACGCCCTGTACCAGGGTCATTGTCACCATATCACCATTTGCTATGTGGGCGATTTCATGAGCAAGTACCGCTTCGACTTCTTCCTTTGTCATACTTTCAAGCAGGCCAGTCGATACTGCAACCAACGCCGAATTCTTGAAAGCGCCTGTTGCAAATGCATTAGGCTCACCCTGGAATACCGCTACTTCGGGCCTACCAATACCGGCACGTTGCGCTAATTTTTCGACAGTGTCGATAAGCCATAACTCAGTCGAATTCGAGGATGATTCAATCACGCGCGCACCAGTGGAACGTTTCGCCATCCACTTACTAATTAATAACGAAAAAATGGAGCCGGCGAAGCCTACCAACAGCGAAAAGACCATTAGTTTTGGTATGTCGAGGCCGCTACTCGTCAGAAAACGATCCACGCCCAGCAATGATAGGACGACGCTCAGCACCAACATGACTGCAACATTTGTGGCGAGGAACAGGAAAACACGTTTCATGCACGAAACTCCTAAATATTGATAAGACCATTAAATAGGTCCATTATTATGAATTTCAAGGTAATAACTATAGCAACAATGTGTATAAATAATGATATTTCTTAAATGGTAGCAAAAAAAATTACCTTGGGATTTATTTATTACCTATAGTTTATGCGTTTATATTTTCTTCATCGGCAAAACAGATCACCCCACCTACACCTAAATTTACTAGAATAAATATTGAAAGCCGAAAGGCACATACTTCGTATATTAATACGTATTAATATACGAAGTATATTTATAACGTCCAATCGTGCCAGACTGGCACCACGCCCTGAGGCAATGGAGGTAACGCGCCAAGGTCAACCCGAGATTCGTCGGGGCTATGAAAGTCAGAACCACGTGATCCGAGAAAATCATATTCAATGGCAATTTTGGCATATTCGGCATATTGATCAAGCGAGTGGCTACCAGCATTAATTTCAATTGCACTGCCGCCGAGTTGCTTAAACTCATTAAAAAAAGCCCCACGCGCAATGTCATTAAAGCGATAGCGACCCGGATGTGCGACTACTGCAATCCCTCCAGCGCCGCGTATCCATTTTACCGCTTGCCCCAAGCTAGCCCATTGATGCGGAACATAACCAGGTTTCCCCTCCGTCAAATAAAGATGAAATACTTCATGAGTATCTGCGCAAAGGCCAATATGAACTAAATAACGCGCAAAGTGCGTACGGGAAATTAAGTCAGGATTGCCTACATGCTTGAGTGCACCTTCGAATGCATTAGGAATCCCTACCACAGCCAGCTGTGCAGCCATGTCACGGGCGCGCCGTTCGCGACCATCCCGTGTCTCAGCTAACCCTTGGGCCAACTCTTGATTAGTTTCATCAATTTGCAGGCCAACGATATGAATAGTGCGACCGGCCCATGTAATCGAAATTTCTACCCCAGCAACAAAATTCAGATGAAGCGCTTGGGCCGCTGCCCGCGCTTCAGGAATACCACTAATCTCGTCATGATCGGTCAATGCCCAAATATCAACACCATTAGCCTTAGCACGTACGGCGACCTCCGCTGGCGATAAGATGCCGTCGGAAACATTTGAGTGGCAATGAAGATCAACATTCAACATCAAGGAAACTATTTGAGATTTCTTATTAATTTAATGATCGTACGCTCCTTGCAAATTTTTGTTGCGAGTGCACTAGTCATGGGGAGTTGGTGAAAGTGATCTCCAACGCTTAATTATTTAGCGGCGCTAAAGCTTTACAATGCTAAAAATTGCTCAATAGTCAGTATTAATAATTGTGGCTGATCGTAATGCAACATATGACCGCCATCTTCAATCGTCATCAGTCGTACACTAGCAAGACAAGCAATACGTTTGTCGATTTTTCCAGACATTACGTTTTTCCCACACAACTATCGCCACATATCGGTATTGCTGCTTCTGCACATAATACCAAGGCGCTAATCTACTGCCAACACGCCAGCACTTCGTCTATTTTAGGCAATGCCGGTTTAATTCGCTTGTGCGCTGGATCGTCCTGAACTTCTC
>JACMQE010000102.1 GCA_014377145.1 Glaciimonas sp.
AGCAGCAAATGGCATCAGCATGGATAAATTTTGGCGGACCCATTCTTTTATTGCTCAGTGGAAAAGATTACACCGCTAAAGAGTTCATAGAATACGCTAGCAATAGTGCTGTTTGGTCAAAAGCTTTTCAGCACTTGCACCTAGAAAGACACGATCTGTCCAACGCCGATCACACTTTTGCGAATCAAACCGCACAGCTACAGGTAGAGAAAATCACGTTGCAATGGATTAAAACCATTTAATAACTACGAAATGCATATATGATATTTAAATATATAACCATAATATTTATATTAATTTCAAAATTATCGTTAGCACAAGCAGAAAACTTAGAATGTGGGTCACTTAAGAATGGATTTGGACCCTACGATTACCGAACAGAAAAGGGATCCTCTCTTGAGTTAGTAGAAAGTGCTCACTTTACGCAACAGGTGGAAATGCTCATAAGTGCTACGACCGGATATATTGGTGGAGATATAGACTATACACTACGTGCATTTCCAAATCACCATCGTGCCTTAATGTCTGTCATGCGATATGGAGAAAAAACAAAATCTGCCAAACCACCCAGCATGAAATATACGGTTGAATGTTATTTTGACCGCGCGATTAGATTTCGCCCCGATGATGCCATTACAAGGATGATTTACTCCATATATCTTGCGAAAAATAATCGCACGCCCGAGGCACTTCAACAACTAGATGTTGCTGGAGATGGGATAGACCTACAGGAAAATGCATTTACACATTACAATCTAGGCTTGAGTTATTTCGACCTAAAGGAGTATGACAAATCCGCCATTCATGCACACAAAGCATATCGCTTGGGTTTTCCTCAAACAGCTTTAAAAGACAAGCTTAAAAGTGTTGGGAAATGGATTGAGCTAGAAGCCGAACTGCCCAATGACAGCGCATCTACATCTACACCACTGAACTAAATTCCACGAGAGTATTACTTGCCAAGTAATTCAGAGGATACCAATTATTTTCAAAGACTATTACCACGCGGCCCAGTGCTCGATTGGAACAGCTTTAGGAAAATTCATGCACCCAATGTACATAGCGTTGAAAATCTAAAACACAAAGCTTTTACAACCAGTGGGCGAGCTGCGATTTACCAAGCTTTACTTCAGCTAAATCTACCTGCTTACAGCTCGGTATTGGTGCCTACTTACCACTGCCCTACCATGGTAGCGCCAGTTCTATTAGCCAATTTGAACGTTGCATATTTTGGATTACTGCCAACCGGTTTACCAAATCTTGACAGCATAGAGAGATCTACAGCCCAAAAATGTAAGGTCATGGTGGTGCCTCACTATTTTGGGCTAGCTAAATCACTTAAAGAAGTGCGTCAATGGTGTGACAAATGGGGAATAGCCTTAATTGAAGACTGTGCGCATTGTTATTTTGGACAAGCTGGAGAAAGGGCGGTAGGCGAGTGGGGTGATTTTGCTACAGCAAGCTTATCCAAGTTCTTCCCTTTGCCCGAAGCTGGATTGCTAGCATCAGCCCAACGTCCTATTAAGCCCTTAGATTCTAAAAACCCGTCACTGAAAGCGCAGATCAAGGGCTGTGTAGACGTTATTGAACTTGCATCAAGATATAAGCGTTTCAGTGGTATGCAGATATTTTTAGCATTATTTTTCAAATTAAAAAATATTCGCTCCCAAAAATTCGAAATATCCGTAGTAAAAAAGACACCTGAAGCCTCTGAAATGATGCGGGATTGTGATATGCGCCGCATGGATCAGTCTCCATTATGGGCCTCTTTTATATTAAAAAATATACTTCCAAGAGGAAGAATAATAATACAGCGCCAAATAAATTTCTCAATTTATACATCGTATTTTTCTAATGTATTAGGAGCTAAACCACTGTTTCCAATAAATGGGGGTACTGTGGCTTCTGCTGCACCTTACGTATTTCCTTTGTGGGTTGACAATCCGGACTCAATATACCTAGCCCTTAGAGCTTTAAAGTTACCAGTATTCCGCTGGGATCGTATCTGGCCAAAGACACCAAATCTTCCAGGGGATACTGGGGCACTATGGAGTCACCATGTTTTGCAACTTTTATGCCACCAAGATCTCAGCTCAGCAGATATAGATCATACGGCGCAAGCAGTACTAAATTTATTGCAGATTCAGCAGGCAAAACTTCATGCCACCCACACATAACGTCTTTCCAAGATACGCCATGTACACCCCTAAACTCCATTGGCAAAATCTGCCCGCAAGCGCACTCCTTTCAACACCAAAACTATTGGCCGAATGGGACCAACTCAACGCTGAACGGGCCGACTTGCCGTTTATGACTGCAAATGCAGTTTCCTGCGCACTTAAGATATTTGGATCAGGCACGGAGAGACTACTTATTGGGCGCAGAGCGGAAATCATAGTAGCAATGCTTGTAGTGGTACCCAATGGTTTGTTTCAATGGCGAACCTTTCAACCATCTCAGCTCCCACTAGGGATTTGGGTTGCCGCAAAAGACATTACACTCATATCCATCGCGCGCAGTCTAATTCGCGGTCCCCTTGGGTTATGTTTAGGGTTTTCAATAACGCAGGTAGATCCTTTACTTGCACATCGGGAAATAGACCAACCCGACTCCAAAAACTCAGACTATATAGACACTGGGTGGATAGACATTGTTGGTACTTTCGATGATTATTGGGCTTCTCGAGGCAAAAATTTACGCCAAAATATGCGTAAGCAACGTAATAAGCTTGCCGCAGAGGGCACCCTTATTCATATGCGTGTATTGACGGAACCCGAGGATATGTTGGAAGCCATTTCACGATACGGTATACTAGAAAGTTCTGGATGGAAAGCTACGGAAGGTACAGCCATTCACCCAGATAACCCACAGGGAAAATTTTATATCCAGCTATTGCAAAATGCAGCCAATCATGGTGAAGCAGCAGTCTATGAATATTTATTCAATGATAAAACAGTTGCACTTAATTTATGCATGCAACGCGCAGAAACTCTTGTAGTTTTAAAAACAACATACGATGAGGCCATCAAGAATTACTCACCTGCATTTCTTCTAAGCCAAGATGAAGTGGAACAAGTATTTGGCAGAGGAGTTATTAAACGACTCGAATATTATGGGCGCATGATGGAGTGGCATACTCGCTGGACAGACAACAAGCGAACTTTGTACCACCTGACTTGCTATAGATGGTCATGGTTAAAAAAACTGTCTGAATCCCGATATAAGATGAATAAAAAATTAACCGAAGTAAATTCTAATATCGTGACTTCAGCACCCTCTATTTCGGAATATAACTGATGATTACAGTCATTATTCCCTATTACCAAAATAAGGCGGGTGTATTATCCAGAGCACTGAAAAGTATTGCCATACAAAAAAAAACATCGATGCCAATACATGTGTTGATCGTCGATGATGGGTCTCCAATATCTGCTGAATCAGAATTAAAAAGCATTGGCCAAATTTTCTGTAATGTGCAAATTTTGCTACAGCCAAATGGAGGCCCTGGGGCTGCCCGTAACACTGGCCTCGATCACACTCCTGCTGAAACCCGATATATTGCTTTTCTTGATTCTGACGACGAATGGTCTGACGACCATTTAGTGCGTGCCGTTGCAGCACTTAATGCTGGCTATGAATTCTATTTCGCTGATCACTATCAACTTAACTCCACAATAGGTGCTTTCGCTCGTGCCGGCCGCATTCAACCTAGCCAGCATCCTAAGCTCGCCACTACCCACCTAAATTTACACGCCTACCAAGGCAACCTATTGGATCAAATCATACGTAGCAATGTGATTGGAACATCAACAGTTGTTTATGATTTTTTGCAATTTTCGAAAAATCGCTTTAATGTTGAATTCACCAATGCAGGGGAAGACTATTTATTTTGGATGAATATTGCACACAGTGGTGCAAAAGTCGCTTTCTCTGGTCAATGTGAAGCTTACTATGGGTACGGTGTAAATATTTATGCTGGATCAGGTTGGGGTAGTGAAAAGCATCTGCTTCGAATCCACAACGAAATAAAGTACAAAAAGTTAATTTTAGAACTATTTCCAGTTAGTCACTTACAACTCGAACATATCAACCTAAGTTTAGAAAAATTACGTTTGTCTTTTGCACAAGACTTACTGCATCGAGTTGTACACAGAAAAAAAATATCCTTTAATCTGCTTAAAAAACATTGGCGACTTGATCCATTAAGTTTTTTAAGCTTACCCATAGTTATAAAAAATATACTTTTTAAAAGATAAACATCTATATAGTTACGATGGGCCAGGCCATGCTCGAGCAGTTCTGTCACATGCTTGATGATGATCCCCCTGCACTGCGGAGCGGCTAGACCGAATTCGGCGAGAAGTCGACGATTTGACTCATCCGGGTGATGCGGGCCTTGACGAAGCTTCGACTTGCCCGATGCGCGTAAGCGCGCGGTGAACCCATACTGACCGTACCTATCGGCCATGTTTGATGTTGTTCAGCTGGTGGCGGGCTGCCAGCGGTGCGGCAGCAGTTGGTCAATGTCACCGGCTTTGTGCGTGGGCAGCCGCGTGAGCACATCCTTCAGGTAAGCATTGGGGCATTTGGTTATACACAAGTGCCCTGAGCCTGAAGCGCCCTTGAGAATCTAATTCCAGCGGCGAAGTCAAGAATGCGCTGCATACCCAGCCAGATGGTCTTGACACCGGGCTCACCATCGCCTTTTCGAGCCAGAAATGCCCCCAGCCTGGTAACCAAGCACACCACCTCATTGAGTGTGGGTGGTTTGTCCGGCAGCTTCTTCTGATTCAAGATCCCCCTGTGCCAGACTTGTTGTCGCATCCGATTCTTTGATGGCTAACTGCCCGACAGCTTGATTTCATGATCCGAACACCGCATTCACATCACTCTGCCGAATTCAAAGAGCAAGCACGGCTCAAAGCCAGGCATCGCGGCACGCGTTCCGTCATCAGCGTTGCCCGCGAGCCCAACATGTCCGCCGGCACGCTGAGAAAGTGGCTGCAAAGCGCAAGC
The DNA here is from genome assembly GCA_014377145.1 of Glaciimonas sp. The sequence goes on from JACMQE010000102.1 coordinate 5,017, forward strand.
AAGAAAGCCGGCACGATAGCCCTCCCCCGGTGTC
>JACMQE010000103.1 GCA_014377145.1 Glaciimonas sp.
GGCAACGCTGAGCGTTATGATTACATCTCTACTTTTTGGTGAATATGATGATACGTACACTTGCTTCAACGGCGATTTTTGGCCTGATTGCTTCATCTGCATCCGCGCAGTCTCCGGTGGCCTTGCAGGAACAGCCAGCGACGGTACTTAAAGCGCCTCAGAAATTTCAGCCGTATGAGCTTCCTGCAGGGACGGTATTTGATCTTGTCATTGAGCACCCGAATGAGCTTCTTCCTGTCGCCATGGTGAGTTCGAATGTCTACGACTACTATGGTAATGTTTCAGTGCCTCGAGGTAGTCGCTTGATAGGACGTTTTTCAGGAGCAAAAAACGGTCGACAGTTTGTTGAGTGGACTGAATTGCAACTTTCTAACTTGGGCGGAACTCTGCGCATTGACCCCCCATTGATTGGTACGATGCGTGATGGAACCGCAGGATATGACAAAGTTGTCGCAGGTGCTGCTGTAATGGCAGTGAATCAGCGGGGTTTCATCATTCCTCATTGAGATGTTTGCTGTCCAGTTTGTATCCAGTATATAGACGTTCAGGGACGGTCTGTGACGGTCCCTATGATTCTAAGTCTTTGATTTGATGGGCAAAGGAGATCAATGAGGGTTGCCTGGACGCACTCATAATCCGTTGGCGCCGTGTTCGACTCACGGGAGGCCTACCAGTTTTTCAGTCATGGGACTGTATCTAGCACACGCATCAATATGCGGAATTTCGTATAAAAGAACAATCTTTTTTAGCATAATGCAGTGACCCAGGTTGTATGTGAGACTGTTTTTCTCGCTTGAATATATAGTAGGCGGTCAAATGCTTGAGCGAACTTCTTTAGACTCTTAAGCCTTAAGATTACATCGCCAACACTTACGCCGGGAAGCACTGCGCTGTGGGCTAATGCAGTTCTTAGTGATGCGACCGATTCCAGCTTGCCAACAATATCTGTTTTCCCTATTTTATTTAATTCTCCCTTAGGGTTGCCAATGCCGACCCTTCGCAGAATGCGTTCGACGTTTTTTACCGAAGGGTAGCTGTAATCGCCGTAAATGTCGAGACCCGTTAAAATTACCATGGGGGCAGATCCCGTAATTAACGGCAACTGCGGAGATTGGAACCATTTTTCAATTGAGGCGAATATTTCTTGCTCACCACCATTTGCAACAACTTTGTTACTTATTTTATTCAGGGCGAATTTTTCACATATAAGGTGAGCACGGAGTTTTGACGGCAAACTTCCTGGAGTAGGTGCTCCGATAGTGAACGCCTGTGCGAAGCCGTCGAGAACATCTACGAAAAAATTTTCGATTTCCGCATGTGCCAGAAATATGGCTGCAGCAATTGCAAATTCACGGAGCTCAGTCGGAATTCCTTTCTTAGATCCCAGTCTAAGTTTCCTGATGAGTTCCTCTAGTTGAAGCTCAAAATGTGCCCGCTGTCTACTGACCGAATAAGCCATATTATTTAGTCAAAAGCTCAGACATAGATGTAACTCGAATTTTTAGTTGATTTTCGTCGCTCGTTGCGATACCGATTGCTTTTCGAAATGAAGTGTTTGTACGCATCATATTAACAAATGAAGCTTTCGCTTTTTGTTCAGTTGTTTCTTTGAGTTTACCATTTTTCGTGAGCTGATGAACCGAAATCATTTGTGCGTCATACAAGGCAGAATTAAATTTACTATCAATGGTGTCATTTTCATCAAAAATCTTAAAAGCCATTTTTCCATATATTTCATGAACTTTTGCTAGCGTTGTAATAAATGATGCGCGTAAATATCGCTTTTGATCATCGGTTAGATGTCGATTTTCTTCTGCGTATAAGTTAATAAAGCCGGCTAGCGGTTTTCGATATTTTTCAAATTTTTCAGATAGTGCCCAAAACCGAATGATTAACTCCTCGGCTTTCATTCGTTTATTGTCTTTAATATCCAAGGTCGCCGCAAAATGACTATTCTCCGCAACTTCTGTTGCTAAGGTTATCAAGTCCCCGAAGTAGATTCCATGGCGCAATTCCTGGGGCGTTAACTTTACTGCGCCAGTATTAAGACGTTCAAATACGTCGAATTTAACTTGCGGATGTGTATCCTTCAAAATAACGATGCAGCGTAGTGTTCGATTCCGAATGTGACGTTGAAATCTTGGGTCAAGTTGATGGAATCGGTTTCCTTCTAATTCAGGATATGCCGTAAGGCCCTTTAGCGGAAACTCATTGTTAATATATCTACTAATCGATGTTAATCGCTGATTGCCATCTATGACAGCCAGAGTCTCATTGTTCTCTTGATTTAAATAAATTACAGGAACTGGACACTGTATTATGAGTGACTCTATTAGTCTCGACGCTTGGGCATCATTCCAAACATACTTTCTTTGAAATTCCGGTATGAAAATTGTATTGTTCTCGAGACGCTCGACAATTGTATCAACAGTAAAATCATAAGTTTCTGTATGCAGTTTGCGCTGCTCTGGCGGGATACTTAGTATGCCTTCCGCGAATTCTTGTTGTTCCGTCGATCCTGGGAAAAGAAGATCCGCCAATGTTGATGATGATTTTGCCATATTTTTAGAATATTAAAGTTTTAAATGTTTCTCGCAGGGTTTTTATTTTGATGCAAAGTTCTTGGGGCATTGATTAGAAATTCCGCGAATATTTATCGCCTCATGCAAATCCATAGAGGATTATCTCATAATGGCATGAATAAAATGATGCACGGTTCACTGTGCCTAATCTCTGAAGCAGTCATAATTTGATCAGGTCGCTAGATCGCGCGTACCTTTATTAACATAAATCTAGGTAAGTTAAAGCCCAGTCCTTTAAGCTCCCTAATGGAGTGTAATTGAAATCTATTTTTGCAAAGTACCTTGATGTATTGTTCTAGTGGATGGTGAAAATGCGTCGTCAAAATAGTGCTTTTTTCGGTTTGTATTTTAAATTCCCCTTCAACTGCGTACGATTCCTGATAATCGAAGTTGGGATCGGATGCGTATCCCCAGTAGCTGGGCCAAAAGAATGGGTGAGGAATTGTAAAAATAAAAAAAGCATTTTTTTTTAGAATGGATCGAGATGCTGCTAGGAATCCGTATAGATCAGGTGAGCTGCTCGCGGCCATATTTGATATTGCAACGTCGAACAACTGACCTTTCACAGCATAGCTCTCAATACTTTCAGAATAATAAATTATTCTATCACTACTATGAAGCTGCCGCCCAATGGCTATCGATTCTTCACTAGGATCTATTCCAACAACTGTTTCCGCGTATTTCGAAGCTCGTTCAGTGAGCCAACCTGTTCCGCAGCCAATGTCGATTAGTGAGTTTACTGAGGAAATCTCGTTTAGAATGGCGGGGGCGAGCACAAAATTAGCACTGTGATCCTTCCCCGTAGAAACTTGATCTTCTCTAATTGCTGCAATTGTATTCCATTCATTTTTAATTCTGATCAGGCTTTTGGTTTTTTTTAAAGTTATCATTAGCTATTCTCAAGCAACGAATAAGGTCGTGAGCCATCGAGTATGTCGGGTGAGACGAATCCAGCTCTTCAATAGTATGCATTTCTTGGGGTTTTCGGCGACCCACAGCAACATATGACGAAAGTGAATTTCCAGCATTTACAATTGTAAAACGGGTTATTGGGTCGAATCCCAGTGACCCGTACTCGACAATATCAGCACCGAAATTTTTCAAGTTCAAAAGCTCCTGTGTGCTCTTGTGCACTAGAAATGTAAGTTCGCCACGCTTCGCTTTTTTCACCAAAAGTGCATAAATACGACTATCTGTAATCCAGCTAGCATCACGCGAGCAAATTTCACAGTGCCCGCTATCCTGTAGCAGGGCGAACATGTAGTCGTTAATGGCAGCGGGATTCTTGTACGTTTTAGCTGTCCTCTTTTTTTCTTCGCGAATATCGCGGAGTGCTGCGAGGCCGAAAACAACCACAACTACAAGCACAAAAAACATTTGTAAGCCCGTTAGATCCCCGCTAACGGGTCTTAGCGTGAAGAATAGCCCGATCAGCGAAGCAGCAGCAGCTGACCAGTTGAGTATTGCCCTCATATGTCTCCGTTATATTTTATGCATTGCCTAGAGGGAAGTCCGCGCCGCTCTGCGTATATATTAACCCAAGGAGGGTGTGGGGCAGTGCTTCAGTAGCCAACTCTATTAAATTATGGATACTTATCGACGCTGGCGTGCGGAGCAGCACTGCGATCTAACATTTGAGACATTTTTCTAAGTGTTTGTCAGCTTCCTCGCGTCGAGGTGGGTTGTCGCCTGTTTAGTCAAATCTGCAACCCATCCTTCGTAAGACTGTCTCCATCGCGACGCCCACGGCATCAGCGAGGCAAGGTCTTGCCGCCCTACCTCGCGGAAGTTTCTTAGCGGCGACTATACGGCTAACAGACGAGCGTCCTTCAACGTTGTAGATCTTGCTGGCCGGCGGCCGCTGCTGTTTGTCGCCAAAGTGCCGTGCACGGGGGTGTAGGCGTTATGTCCGATCTTCCCCCGACTTTCCAAACAGTATATTCAATACGAAGTATGCGGTCGTAAACACGATGCGTTCGTCAACACGTCTTTCCTGTTAAAAACCGCAGTCATTGAAACCTCAACAAAACCCCTTGCTTCCCTAATATATTAGGAATACTATCCTGATATATCAGATAGTGCCCTCCCGTATGAGGGCGCTGTAACCAGCCAGGAGCCGCCCCGCATGACCAGCATCACCCCCTTCATGGACCAGGATTTTCTGCTCACCACCGGCGTGGCACGCCAGCTGTATCACGATGTCGCCGCCGACCTGCCCATCATCGATTACCACTCGCACTTGCACGAAGGCCAGATCGCCAGCCGCAAAACCTTCCGTAATATTTCCGAGCTGTGGCTGAGCGGCGACCACTACAAATGGCGCCTGATGCGCACGGCCGGCGTGGCCGAAGAGTTCATCACTGGCGAACGCTCGGACGAAGAAAAATTCCGCGCCTTCTGCAAGGTGCTGCCACTGGCCATCGGCAACCCGATCTACCACTGGAGCCACCTGGAACTGCGCCGCATCTTCGGCATCGACCTGGTCATCAACGAAGCCAACGCCACGGCGATCTGGGAGCAAGCCAACGCCAAGCTGGCCACAATGGATACCTGGAGCCTGCTCGAACAGGCCAAGGTGGAAATCGCCTGCACCACCGACGATCCCGCCGACGACCTGCTGCTGCATGCGGAAGTCGCGCAGAGCGCATTGACAACCCGCGTGCTCCCGGCCTACCGCCCGGACAAGGCCATGCGCATCAACGAAGAGCGCTTCGTCGCCTACACCCAGCACCTGGCCAAGGTGTCCGGCGTGGCCATCGATTCCTTCGCCTCCCTGATGGCGGCCCTGGCCAATCGCGTGGGCTACTTCCACGAACGGGGCGGACGCATCTCCGACCACGCGCTCGACATCCCGCTGCCAGCTGCCGGTGCCACGCCGGAGCAGCTCGAGGCGCTGTTCGCCAAGCGCTTGCGCGGTGAGCTGCTGCCGGATGCCGAACTGGCGCTGTACGTGCGCGGCCTGCTTGAGTCGCTCGGCAAGGTGAATGCGCAGTACAACTGGACCATGTGCCTGCACA
>JACMQE010000104.1 GCA_014377145.1 Glaciimonas sp.
CCAACCTGGCCGGCAAAACATTTGCCCTGTGGGGGTTGGCCTTCAAACCCAACACCAACGACATGCGTGACGCACCCAGCCGCGTGGTGATTGGCGCATTACTCCGCGCCGGTGCCCGCATCGTGGCGCATGACCCGGTAGCCACTCATGAAGCCCAGCACGCCTTGGCGCTGGATTTTGCCGACGCCCCCGAGTTATTGAGTCAGCTCAGTTTTGCCGCCAAACCCATGGATGCGGTGCAGGGTGCAGACGCCCTCATCATCATGACAGAGTGGAAGGCGTATCGCAGTCCGAATTGGGTGGTGATGAAGGATGCAATGCGGGTGGCGGTGGTTTTTGATGGGCGTAACCTATATGAACCTCAAATTCTGCTACGTGCAAACGTTTACTACGAAGCTATCGGTAGACACGAGAAAAGTCTGAAGTTCGAGAATTAAAAGTTTCTAATTTCTAATTTTCAATTTCGAAAGGAGTGTAAAAATTAATTTAAATATTGAGAATAAGTTATTCAACCGATTCAGGCTGAATGCGCTAAGTCACGGATATGCCCAAATAGTGACATTGGTTGCCCAACTTATTCAGATACCATTCTTTCTAAAATACTGGGGTAAAGAGAGCTATGGCGATTGGATCGTATTGACCGGCCTACCGATGATGCTGGTGCTACTTGACTTAGGCGTTGCGCAGGCATCTGCCAATAGAGCAACTGTGTGGGCAGGTGCAAACAAATGGGTTGAAGTTAAATGTAGTTTGCAAACGTCCTTTGTATTTACGTATTTACTTGGGGTACTAATTGTAGCTTTATCAATAGTTCTCAATAAATATGTTTCTTGGAGCGAACTGCTTAAGTTAAGAACTATCGCAGAGGCAGATTCCGGTAAGGTAATATTCTATATGTGCATCTACCTTTCGCTCTCACTCGTCGGTGGACCAATTGATGCTTGGTTTCGTGTGATAGATAAAGCACCTTTAGGTGCATTTCTTATCTCAAATCGTAGATTAATTGATGTTGGGGTATCAATTATTCTGTTGATCATAGGTACAACTATGGTCCAAATTGCAGGTTTTCTTGCAATAACTACACTGATTTCGACAATTGTTCTTATATTTTTCGCTAAACATTATTCACCTTTGCCCTTGTTCGGGATTAAAAGTGCTAGCTGGAGCGAGTTTAAATCCATCTTGAAGCCCTCCCTCGCTTACGCCAGTATTCCGCTGTCGCAGACTATGACGTTGCAAGGAAGCATTCAAATGCTTAATCAATTGGCTGGAGCCCCGGTTGTAGTGAGTTATGTTATGGCTAGAACTCTCATGAGATTGATTATCCAGTTCGGAGTAGTAGCGAATAATGCACTCAAGCCGGAAATATCAAGAATGGCCGGTCAGGATAGGATGAAAAGTGCTTACGAATTTACCTTGAAAATTTCAAAAATTCTGATTTTTTTTAGTGTCTGTGCCTACATCGCGATTGTATTTTGTGGATCCTGGATCGTACAAATGTGGAGTGGTGGTGTTGTTGATATCGATAAATATAATCTAGCTGCAATTGGAATGCATACGGTTTTAAATCTATCCTGGTTTGTTCCAGCGGCACTACTTATTGCAACTAATAAAAACAATAGTATTTCAGCGGCTTATGCGTTAACAAGTGGCGGCGCATTAATTCTCTGGATTTTTTATCCCACTGCATTTGCGCCAGTAATTGCGGCATCATTTTTGATGGCTTTTCCTGAACTTGTGGTCACAATTATATTTTGGTCGAAATTTAAGATGTCAAAAAGATACGAAAATTCAGATTCAGGTAGTTAAGATGTTAAGTAGTCAAAAAAATCTAATAAATCGAAAGCCACATCTCTGTGGTTGAGAGCGAAAAATCAGGGAAAAAGTACATATTCCTTAATATCTGGGTTGCCCTTGTTTTGTTTCAAACAATTTTTTGGTTTGATTTAAATGTTTTCCTGGCAGGGGTAGCTGCCGTGGTTGGTGGTTCTCTCGGGATTTTTGTTTTTTTTCGAAGAGAACGTCTTATTGCATATCCTATCTCTAGCTTGATGTTACTCGGATATTCAATATCTTATTTCATTTTGCCACCGCTTGTCACGTTGAGTGAGGGTAAATCGCTCATCAATAATTTAGAGAATCCCGTTCTGGTTTCTGTTCATGCGTTACTGTGTTTTCTATTTTTAATATTTGGTCATGGATTTTATAGACGGAGCCGCACGTTGAAGCGACTAAGGTTCTTTATTGCTAATCAGATCTATCAACCACTTGGTTTTTTCCGAATTCCCAGCAACGGACATCTTTTGATTATGGGTTCTATCGGAATTACGGCAATGATTTATCAGATTTTTTTTGTAGGTGCTGTAAAGGATGATATTTTAGGTGCTGATAATAAGCTGATCCAGGCCCTCTATCCGCTTGCATACCTACCTTATTGCATGTTGGTCAGGCCACTTATTGGAGATTACTTGATTCTTAATAAAAAAATAAAAGTAATATTATTTTTTTACACGCTATTGCTGGTTGCAGTGTCTCTCGGTGCAAATAGTCGAGCTGCATTTTTGCTTGGTCTGATGTCTATATTGTTATCATATTTTTATGGAGTTGCAATTAACTTATATTCTGCTAGAATATTTAGTGTTAGAAACTTTCTCTTTCTGATTGCTGTGGTATTTACTGCGCAGGGACCTGTATCAGATTTGGCAACAAGTATGGTTATTGCTCGCCAACAACGTAGTGACATTTCGGCGGTACAGCTTTTGCAAGAAACTATTTATGTCTATCAGGACAAGAAGGCGATTGAAGGCCAGCGCAAAGAAGATGTCGCTTTTGCGACTGATTGGGATGAGCGGTATATTGACAATCTATTTCTATCACGATTATCTAACTTAAAATTCGCCGACAATAGTATTGTGTTAGCTACTAATCTTGACGAGCCTGGTCGTAGCCGCATACGAGATCTCGAATGGCAACGGGTGTTGGCGGTTTATCCTCGTCCAATAATTGATTTTTTTGGCTGGAGCGTAGATAAAGATTTAGTTGGTGGTTCCTCTGGTGGCGATTTATTACTTTACTCTGCGACCAGTGACTTTTATGCCTTAAAGGGGTTTCGTACAGGATCGATCTTCGGTAGTGGTTATGCAATGTTTTATTGGTTCTATCCGCTCATATTCTCATTCCTGGCCGTAATATTATTTGTTTTAGCTGATGCTCAGACCACTCGGAGACGGCACCGGCGTAATATTTTAAAAGCAAATAATTTTTTGCCAATTTTTAATCCGCTTGCAATTGTCACAGTTTTTACTTGGTTTTTTTATTTGACTAGTGCTGCAACCGGTGTTGAGTCTCTTTCGGGATTAACTCAATTTATTTTACGTGGATGGATTCAGGTTGTTTTTGTGTATGCTTTTGCATACTGGACCGGCTATGTAATACTTCGACTTGTTTTTAAGCGGGTGGCTTGAATATGGCGAAAATTATCTATTTAGGTAGTTCTGCAACTAGTGCAACAAGTAGGTATAGAGCTGAAGCATTAAGACGGCTTGGGCATGAAGTTGTTATTGCAGATCCATATTTAGTCGTTGAAAAGCAACTGCAAAGTCCGTGGCTCAGCGCCTTTCATTTTCGAACAGGCTACAGGCTGCTTCTATCTCGGGTACGAGTTTGGCTTCGAGATTTTTTGTCCAACAACCAAAATTTTGAAGTGGCGTGGATTGATAGTGGTGAACTTATTGACTTTAATTGTTTACAATTATTATCCAATGCTAGATTATTAACTGTTCTTTATAACCATGACGATCCTACTGGTAAGCGCGATGGTCATAGATTCGATACGCTTTTAAAGTCACTTCGTTTCTACGATTTTTGCGTAGGTGTTCGTAAAGAAAGTGTTGATGATTTTAAGTCTTACGGCGTGACTTGTGCAATTGCTGTCTGGAGGAGTTATGACGAGGTTGTTCATGCACCCTTTAGTCAAATATTCGATATACCTCAAAGCCTTCGCTCTGAAGTTGCGTTTATTGGAACGTGGATGCGGGGTGAAAGACGTGATATTTTTTTACTCGATCTCGTAGAACGTGGGATACCTATCTCGATTTGGGGCCAGAGGTGGGAGAAATCCCCTGTTTGGGAGAAATTAAAGAAATTCCACAGAGGTGGTAATCTGAGCGGGCGTGATTATGTTGGTGCGATTCAAGGCGCGAAGGTTTGCTTGGGCATGCTTTCTAAGGGTAACCGCGACTTACATACTACTCGCTCGTTAGAGATTCCATATGCCGGCGGAGTTTTGTGCGCTGAGCGTACTAGTGAGCACATGCAGTTGTTTACAGACGAGGTTGAGGCCGTATTTTGGGATGATGTGGATGAGTGCGCTGAATTGTGCCGAAAGTTACTTGATGGCGATGAATGGCGAGAATCTGTTCGGTTGGCTGGTTCGGTAAAGATAAGATCATTAAATGTTGGGAATGAAGATATTTGCGAAAAAATTATGAATATCGTGCTTTGTGATAATAAATATTATAAGAAAGGCTGGTAGTATTAAATACTTAATATACCGCTAAATTATTTCAATAAAGTCGAAAGTATAGCCTTTGATTCGTATTGAATCCTAGTTTTTGATAATTGGGTTATTTGGTGTGTTTTATATTATTTCTCAATAGCACAATTTATCGATTTATGTATATAGTTCAGTTTACGCATCCGAATTTTTTATATTCCCAAAGCATGCCGCGCTTTGCTGAGATGATTGTGGATGGTATGCGTAAGCGCGGTCATCATGTTGATATTTGGACGGCAAGACCATTTTTTTATAATTTTCCCGTTCCTACTAGATTTAAAAAATGGCTTGGATACATCGATCAATTTATTATATTTCCTATTAATGTACTTTGGCGTCTTCGTAAATTGTCGTCGAATGTTTTTTTTGTGTTCAGTGATCAAGCTTTGGGGCCGTGGGTTCCCTTGGTTGCAAATAGACCTCACGCTATTCACGTCCATGACTTTATGGCTTTAAGATCTGCGCTAGGAGATTTTCCGCAGAATCCTACAAGTTGGACTGGGCGTAGGTACCAGGCGTTCATAAGGCGCGGATTTAATAAAGGGAGCTGTTTTTTGTCGGTTTCCGAAAATACTCGTAAAGAGCTTCACCATTTTTTAGTAAACGAACCGATGCTGTCAAAGGTAATCTATAACGGGTTAAACTTTCCGTTTAGACCTATGAGTTTGATTGAGTGTGAGGCGAGTTTCTCAACTATTGGCTTGGCGGTGCCACCCAGTAGCTTTCTGCTTCATGTCGGTGGCAATCAATGGTACAAAAACAGGGAAGGTGTTTTAGCAATTTATGAGGCCTATGCGTTGCAGACAAAAGATCCGCTACCGCTATGGATGGTGGGGGCACCCCCCACATTGGTTATGGCGGATTCGGCGCGGCGTGTTGCTGGAAAAGGTGACGTGAAGTTTCTTACTGGGTTCTCCGATGAACAGGTTTGTGCTGCATATTCATGCGCAAGGTTACTGATTTTCCCAAGTTTGGCTGAAGGGTTCGGCTGGCCGATTGCTGAAGCAATGGCCAGCGGATGCCTTGTCTTGACAACAGGCGAAGCGCCTATGACAGAAGTCGGGGGAGCAGCATCGTTTTATGTTCCCTCCAAACCTGTTGGTGATTCAGGGAGTTGGGCTGTAGAAGTTGGTTCGTATGTTTCAGAAATACTTAACCTTATGCCCGATCAAGTTAGTAATAGGAAGAAATTGGGTTATTTGCAGGTGAAACAGTTCGACGCCGATAAAACGCTTGATGCATATGACCGTATCTACCACCGCGCATTGGCTAAATACAAATTATGAGATTACTCCATGTTATTTCATCGACAAATCCTCGGGGTGGGGGTCCCAATGAAGGTGTTAAACAGCTCCATGGTCCAATGTAAGGTCTGGGTGTAACCGTCGAAGTTGCCTGTTGCGACGCACCTAATGCACCTTGGAATTTGGTTGAAGGGTTGTCCAATGTTCATGCCTCGGGCCCATCAAGTTTTGTTTTATGCGTACACACCGCATCTGTGGCCGTGGCTTCGTGAAAACGCCGCGCGCTTTGATGCTGTGATCGTTAACGGCCTTTGGCAGTATCACGGTCTGGCTGTTCGGCAAGCCTTGGCAGGTACCGAAGTGCCGTATTTTGTGTTTACCCACGGCATGCTAGATCCGTGGTTCAAACGCACTTACCCGCTAAAGCACCTTAAAAAATGGTTGTATTGGCCTTGGACCGAATATCGGGTGCTGCGTGATGCGAGGGCAGTGATTTTCACCTGCGAGGACGAGCGCCTGCTAGCGCGTAAGTCCTTCTGGTTGTACCGCGTCAACGAGGCAGTCACCTCTTACGGCACTTCCAGCCCGCCCGCCAATGGTGCTGAGTTAGCGCAGGGCTTTCTGGCCAGCCATCCACATCTGCAAGGCAAACGTATTGTTTTGTTCCTTAGTCGCATTCAGGAGAAAAAGGGCTGTGACTTGTTGGTTAGCGCCTTCGCCCAAGTGGCTGCGCAAGACTCCAGCTTGCACCTTGTCATCGCTGGGCCGGACCAAACCGGTTGGGTTGCTGAGTTAAAAGCGCAGGCTGAAAAGCTGGTCATCGCTCATCGCATCAGTTGGCCGGACGTGTTGCAAGGCGATGCCAAGTGGGGTGCTTTCTATGCCGCTGAAGTGTTTTGCCTACCCTCCCATCAGGAAAACTTTGGCATTGTGGTGGCTGAAGCACTGGCCTGTGGCAAACCCGTCTTGATTAGCAACAAAGTCAACATCTGGCGGGACATCGAGTCTGACGCCGCAGGCTTTGTGGCTGAAGACACCGTGGCTGGCACCGTGCAAAACCTGCAACGCTGGTTGGCGTTGGACGCATCAGCCTACAGCCAGATGTCTGACCGGTCTCGGCACTGTTTTTTACAGCGGTTTCAAATTCAACGGGCAGCAGAGCGTTTGGTTGAAATTATTCGGGAGCACAACCTTTGATCATTCTAGGCAATGACCCATACCGCCAGCCATCGTTCACGCTGGGCCACCGTCTTCGTCGCCAAGCGTGGAATATCGTTCAGGCATTCTTGTTCAGTACCAGCCCCCGCCCATTGCATGCGTGGCGTGCTTGGCTGCTCCGTTTATTTGGTGCAACGCTAGGTGAGGGCTGCCACGTTTACCCCGGCGTTAAAGTTTGGGCACCATGGAACCTGCAGCTTGGCAGCTTTATCGGTGTGGCAGATGGCGTCACGCTTTATTGCATGGACCGTATTGAGATTGGTGACTACGCCGTAATTTCCCAGGGGGCGTATCTGTGTGGTGGCACACATGACTACAACAGTGCCAACTTTCAATTGCTCGTTAAGCCCATCACTATCGGCGCTCACGCATGGATTTGTGCAGAGGCGTTTATTCACCCGGGGGTTGTTGTGCCTGAAGGGGTTGTAGTGGGGGCTCGTGCAGTGGTAACTAAAAGCCCTGCACAGCCGTGGGCCGTGTATGCAGGAAACCCTGCCATTCAAGTTGGTAACCGGGTAAACAGCCGTGGCTAATATTTCTATTTTGATTCTGACAAAGAATGAACAGCATGACCTTCCGGGTTGCTTACAAAGCGTTGAATGGTCCGATGACGTTCACGTCTATGACTCAGGCAGTACCGATGACACGGCTGCAATAGCGAACAGGTTTGGCGCCAAGTGGACTGAGCGCACTTATGGCGAAAGTAAGCTGGCTTTTGGTGGGGATGAAGCGGCTCATCGAAACTGGGGCCTGCAAAACATTCCCTTCAAGCACCCATGGGTTTTTGTGATTGACGCAGACGAGCGCATGACCCCAGATCTTTTTCGTGCGGTTGACACCGCCATCATGTCGCCGGGCGACCAAGTGGCCTTCAGGGTTCAACGACGTGATTTTTTTCTGGGTACTTGGCTTAAGCATGTGCAAACTTCACCGCTCTACATGCGGCTGATCAGGCCGGGAAAGATCCGACATGAACGTTTAATCAATACCGCTTCGATTGCAGACGGCCCAGTCGGACAAGTGACGGGGTATTTAGACCACTACCCTTTCAGCAAAGGCATGGGCCACTGGATAGACCGGCACAACAGCTACAGCCGCTTTGAAGCGCAGCAAATCATCAGTAACCGCGCAGCCGGTGAAGGCTTCAGCTGGGTGAAAGCCTTCACAGCCAAAGACTTTCATCAGCGCCGCTACCACCAGAAGGAATTGTTTTACCGCCTGCCATGCCGGCCGCTGGTGAAGTTTTTGCTTTTGTACGTGGCCAAACGTGGTTTTCTGGATGGGCGGGCTGGCTTGACCTACGCCATTTTGCAAGCGGTGTACGAGTACTTCATTGTGTTGAAGGTCCG
>JACMQE010000105.1 GCA_014377145.1 Glaciimonas sp.
AGATGCCGGCCACAATCACTATCAAGAGTACAACGCCGATGACACGGGTCGAACGTTGGTGGAAAAATGGTCTGGACATGTAGATATACTCGCGAGCATCTTTGGTCAGGGCTGTTGCATTCCAGCCGCCGCCGATGGTCTTGATCAAGCGGACGCTAGCAACCAGTTGACCGCCACGTATTTGTACGGTCTTGCGTGCATTGCTTAACGCAATTGTTTCGGCCATGACAACACTTAAATAAGTGGTCGTGCCAGCACGGTATTGGCTAAGGGCCAGTCGTTCAGCAAGCTACGACGCGGCGAATGCTTGATCCTGCGCGCTGTGTGCACGCCACAAACCGCCATCGAAAATAGTGGCGGCCAATGCTGCGCCAAGCGACTAAACCCGACTTGGCGTATTAAACCAATTTTCCAGACTGGCGCTGTTGTAGCCGCCACTTGCACTCAACATTAAAATAGGAAAGAAAGCAGCGGCAATATCGGGACGTAGTTCAAGCAAATCGGACGGAAGGTTGGGCGGGACCAGCGGCACCATCGATGCGGATGGGACTGCTGCCATTGAAAAGGCAGCAGGCGACTTGCCTTACAAAATAGCAATCACATTTCTAACTGGCCACGTTGCGCATCCAGATCAATCGCCTGGGCGTAGGCAGTTTTTAGCTGCGCTTCGGCTTGTGCTACATCAGAGCGCAACGCAACACCGGCGTTGTACTGACTTTGGGTCAGTTGCAGCGAGTGTGCATAGGCCGCAGTGGTGCGAACATATAAATCTTTCAGCTGATCAGTGATGCGCAACTGCAAATAGTCTTGCGCAAGGGTGGTCTAAATACTGAGTCGCGTTGCTGCCAGATCGGCCGCACTGGCTTGAATGCCGGCCTCGTCTGACTCAACTGATCTCCTCTTACCGCGCCCCAGACATCCGGCTCCCAACTGGTGTTAATAGCGGTGCGGTATTCATTTCTCTTATTAATCACGCCACTAGTACTGGTGCAGGCACGCCCGACATCAGTACCGATACCTAGTTGTGCGCACAAAATCCTGTGCGGGCAGCATCGGCAGTGGCGCGTGCCTGTCTGTATTGGGCTTCAGCTTGACTGATATTTTGATTCGCTTGGGTTATTAGTGTGTTTGAGCGTATATGGTTAGCGTCGATCTGCTGCGGCGTGGCGGTTTTCCAAGCCGTATTTTCTTTATAAGCGTTTGGTGTGTCGATTTGAGGGCGCACATAATCGGGGCCGACGGTGCAGCCACTAAGGAGTGTGACTAACAAAGTGAAAAACGCGATTGCACTGGCAATGGCAGTCAGATGCAGACTGTAATGGTGAAAAAATGTGGTTGAGGTCATGACCTGCAAGTGAGCGGTAGAGTAATTGGATGAAATGTCTGTTCGGCAATGTACATAGATGCTGGATTGGCATGCTTACCTTCGTACTTTCAGCGCTCTTAGAGGACCTCAGGCTGTCGAAAATATGACAAATTTGTCAGTTTCAAATAAAATATTTTCATATCCGTTGGCTTCTGCATGGATTGCTTGGGTACTATTTAGTGCGCTACGAGTTGTCCGTGGCGAATACGCAGCGCGCTAATAATTGTTGCCAGAAGTGTTGCGCAAGCGGCAATCCATAGCGACAAGTCGACAGTGCTGGCATCAACGGATGCGGTATCCATGTTGGTGGCGAGATGATTGGTGGCTGCCGCGAGTGCGATAGGCACCAGCGCCGTGCAAACGTGGTGTGATTGCAAATACGCCAGAGGCAGTACCGCTGCGCGAACGGGGAGCGTTGCTCATCATTTCATGGTTGTTCGAACTTTGGAAAAAACCGAAGCCCAGTCCGCAAATAAAAGCACGCCACAAAATATCCGTCACCGATGGATGTTCTCCAAGCAGCGTCACCAACGCTAGACCAATTGTGTAAATTGCCAGATCGCAGGTTGAGAGCAGCACTGCCGGATAACGATCAGCGAGTCGTCCAGTGATGGGCGCGGTAATCATGATTGCTACAGGCCAAGGGGTAAATAAGGCGGCTGACATTAGCGGGCTAAAGCCATACGCGCCTTGGAATAAAAATGTTAGCGCAATAAACGCAATTCCTTGTCCGATAAACGAGCAAAGCGACGTCGCCACGACCATTGAAAAGCAAATAGAAGAAAGATATCGAGCGGCAATAAAGGTGCGGCAGCGCGCTTCTGGCGAAAAATGAACAGTACTAAGGTAATTAGCGCAACGGTAGCAAAGTTCAGTTCATTGCCACAATACTGTCATGGCGGGATAAGCCATCTACCGCCAGTACAATAGCGGCCAGTGCTAGCGTCGATAAAATAGCCTCGGCCATATCAAATTTCCCACCTTGCCCACGATCTGCGGCCAAGGAGGAGGCAACTACCATCGCGTTAATACCAAGAGCGAACCCTACAAGCGTGTGGGGAAAATATTTCGATATAGCGCTGGTCCTATGCTCATGGCCGCAGCCGCGCCAATTCCCTGTACAAATCGTATGATATTGAGTTGCATGAATGAATACGATAACGCGCAACTAAGCGAGCTGATAGTAAAGAATAGAATGACCCATATATAATCGGCGAAATCCAATGACATCCCCCAGGGAAGCAAATGCCACCATCGTCATCGCACCAGCCAGAATATAGACGTTGGCGATCCAGACAGCTGCCGATGGAATGACGTGCAAGTCGCGCGCAATTATCGGGAGAGCAACGTTCACGATTGAGCCGTCGATTACCGTCATACCTGTGCCTAATATCATGACAATAATTGCTACCCATCGTTGTGCTGCCGGGACGCCATCATCTCCATCGAGATCGCTAAAGAGTCTGCTCATATAGTTAGAGTGAACCGATTAAATCGTCGTGCATGCGCATGATGGCGTTGTGAAAAAGTAAAAAACACGGAATATCCAGGTTAACGGGCAGTGCGAACTAAGGGCGGATACAGTCGACCACGCCGAATTATTGCATGACGTACAATTTTTCGCCGATAGTTTCCTCAAGGCTTAAATTTTCGGCGTCCATTTAGTCTGTTTTATCGACAAAAATGGAAAAATCAGGTTTGTGTCAAGGCAAAAATCGCGTGTTTTTTCAATAAAAAGCCGGCCTTTGATTGAGGTATAATTCGAATTTCCCGTATGTGCCGTTCGGTACCTTCCGCAATGACCAAGTTTGTATTCGTTACTGGCGGCGTAGTCTCTTCTCTAGGCAAAGGGATTGCCGCCGCTTCCCTTGCCGCGATCCTCGAATCGCGTGGCCTAAAAGTCACCCTTATCAAGCTCGATCCGTATATTAACGTCGATCCAGGTACGATGAGCCCTCTCCAGCACGGTGAAGTATTTGTCACCGACGATGGAGCGGAAACTGACCTCGATCTTGGTCACTATGAGCGTTTTATTACAACGCGCATGAAGAAAGTGAATAACTTTACGACCGGTCAGGTCTACGAATCCGTTATCCGCAAGGAACGCCGTGGTGAATACCTCGGCAAAACCGTGCAAGTGATTCCGCATATTACTAACGAAATCCAGGAATACATTTATCGCGGTGCCGAAGGGTTTGACGTCGTATTGGTGGAAATCGGCGGTACGGTTGGTGATATCGAATCGCTGCCATTCCTTGAGGCTGTACGTCAATTAAGTTTGCGCGCTGGGCGCAAAGCTGCGGCATTTGTGCATTTGACACTGGTCCCCTATCTCCCGTCAGCGGGCGAACTGAAAACCAAGCCAACCCAGCATAGCGTGCAAAAACTGCGTGAAATCGGAATTTTGCCGGATGCACTATTGTGTCGTGCTGATCGCCCGATTCCTGACGAAGAGCGTGCCAAGATTTCGTTATTCTCGAACGTCGAAAGCATCGCGGTGATCTCGGTCTGGGATGTGGATACAATCTACAAAATCCCTCAAATGTTGCATGATCAAGGGTTGGACGCGATTATTTGCGAAAAACTTGGCTTGTCGCCGCAGCCAGCGGATTTGAAAATGTGGACCAACCTTGTCAGTGCGCTTGAAAATCCGAAGCATGAGCTAAAGATAGGCATGGTCGGAAAATATGTTGATTTGACCGAATCCTACAAATCGTTGACTGAGGCATTGCGTCATGCTGGCATTCATACTGGTACTCGCGTTAATATTGAATACCTTGACTCAGAAGAAATTGAAGCCAATGGTACCAATTCCTTATTGAAATATGATGCCATCCTGGTACCAGGCGGTTTTGGTAAACGTGGTGTAGAAGGCAAGATTAATGCCGCGCGTTTCGCGCGGGAAAATAAAGTACCGTATCTTGGAATCTGTTTGGGGATGCAAGTCGCCTTGCTCGAATATGCCCGAAACGTCGCCGGTCTAACCTTGGCAAATTCGACCGAATTTGACGAGCAAACTGAGCAGCCAGTCGTCGCGTTGATTAACGAGTGGCAAAATCACGACGGCAAAGTCGAAACGCGTGATGCTAATTCGGATTTGGGCGGCACGATGCGTCTAGGCGCGCAAACGTGCGATATCAAACCGGGTACATTAGCCTCCGAAATTTACGGTCTGACTGTTACTGAGCGCCATCGTCATCGGTATGAAGCCAATAATCATTATCTGGATCGTATCGAAGCTGCTGGTTTGGTGGTGTCCGCTCGCACGCTGACGGAAGAGTTATGCGAAGTAATGGAATTGCCGCGCACTGGCAAGCATGCGCA
>JACMQE010000106.1 GCA_014377145.1 Glaciimonas sp.
CCCATTAAAACACGCCAGGATAGCCCCGCCAAAAAGATCACATAAAATCCGGCTGCCAACACCAGCGAACCTGTCCCCAAGTCAGGTTGTCGCACAATTAGGCCGACGGGTACGACTAGCAATAGCGCAGCTACGATGTAGTCGCGCCAAGTAATCATGCCTTCGCGCCTCTGGAAGTACCATGCCAACATCAAAGGCATGGCAATTTTCATAATTTCTGAAGGCTGAATTACTACCCCCAAATTTAACCAGCGACGTGAACCTTTTTTAATCATACCGAATAACGCCACTCCAATGAGCAGCGTCACTCCGAAGGTGTAAATCGGTACGGAAAATCGCATCAAGGTCTGTGGCGGAATGCTAGCAGCAGCCCACATGACAACGAATGCTACGAGAATATTTCGCAGTTGATCTTCAACCCGTCCCGGAAAATCGATTCCGGCGGAATATAAGGTTACGATCCCGATCGACAAAATCAGAAAAATTATCAGCGACAGTGCGCGATCAAATATCGCGATATGCGATTTAATAAAACGCCAGCAGGAATGCTCGGGGGACAAATTCATGATTCAATTCTAAATAACCTACAGAAAAGCCAGAGGGCGCTAGAGTTCAAACTGGCAAGCATAATGTAATAGAAAGCATCCCCTTTATTCGCGATTACCTGCGGTTTCAGCGCCGGGTTTGTAGGTTTTAGCATCGCCGGTTTCGGATTTAGCACCATCCGGGGAAGGCTGTTCATCCAGTGGTGGCATGCTCACGCCGAGCTTATCCCTATTACCGGGACGCTTGCCGAGTAAATAGTAATCCATTGCCTTACGCACAATGGGGGCTGCCGCTGCGGCACCAAAACCACCGTTTTCAACGATAACGGCAATCGCAATCGTCGGCTTATCAGCAGGGGCAAAAGCTGTGTACAACGCATGATCGCGGAAACGCTCACCGACAGTATGGGTATTATATTTTTCATTTTGCTTGACGGTAAATACCTGCGCAGTTCCAGTCTTGCCGCCAGATTCATAGCCCGCCCCTGCAAAAATTCGAGCTGCTGTACCGGCGTGGGTCACACCGACCATCGCACGCTTCACAAAATCAATATTTTCCTGCTTTAACGGAATCCGAAAACTTTCTTTTGTTACTTTGACGGTATGCTTATGGGCGACACCATCCTCAATGATCTTTACCAGATGGGGCTTCATGACAATGCCGTTATTCACCAGGGTCGCTATCGCGTGCGCTATTTGTAGTGGGGTGAAAGCGTTAAAGCCCTGCCCAATTCCTAGCGAAATTGTATCGCCGCCCTGCCATTTTTGCCTTGCAGTAGTTTTGTAGGCATTGCGCTTCCATGCGGTTGATGGCAGCAGACCACGACGCTCATGTTCCAGATCGATCCCGGTGATCTGACCAAAGCCAAACGGTTTCATGAAATTGTGAATTGCATCTACGCCCAGATCGTTGGCTAACATGTAGAAATAGGTGTCGCAGGATTCAACAATCGCTTTGTACATGTCGACAATCCCATGCCCGCCGACTTTATCATCGCGGAAACGGTGCCCGCCGAGCATAAAAAAACCTTGGTCCCGGATGGATTGCTCTGGAGTACGCTTGCCAAGTTCTAGTGCTGCTAACGCCATAAATGGCTTATATGTTGATCCGGGTGGATAAGTCCCAGTCATTGGTCGATTAATCAATGGATGGTCGGGTGAGTTAAGCAGCTCGTCCCAGCTTTGCTGATCGATACCATCGACAAACAAATTTAAATCGTAGGTTGGCTGCGATACATACGCCAGAATATCGCCGGTCGAAGGATTGATCGCCACCATTGCGCCACGATGATCACCAAACGTTTGTTGGACTATTTTTTGCAGCTCGATATCGATCGAAAGAATCAGATTATTGCCAGGGATAGCTGAGGTGCGCGATAAGGTGCGAACCGCCCGTCCGCTGGCGGATATTTCGATTTCTTCGTAACCAGTGGTGCCATGTAGCTGGCTTTCGTAACTCTTTTCTAGACCATCCTTGCCAATGTAATCGGTGCCTTTGTAATTGGCGACGTCGTCGCTGTCATCGATGGCCTGTGCGTCTGTTTGACTGATGCGGCCGAGGTAGCCGATCACGTGCGCAGCGACATCGCCGAGCGGATACTCGCGGAACAGACGCGCTTGTACGTTAACTCCAGGAAAGCGATAGCGTTGTACGGTAAATTTGGCGACTTCTTCGTCCGTTAACCGGGTTCTGATTGGTAAGCTGACGAAACTCTTTGAGTCATCTATCAGCTTCTTAAACCGACGCCGGTCTTTAGGCTCAATGGTGATGAGCTTCGCCAGATCATCAATGACCTCTTCCAGCTTGCCGTTAATTTTGGAGCGCGTAATTTCCAGCGTATAGGCAGAATAGTTGCGCGCCAGTACAACGCCGTTGCAGTCCAGTATTAATCCCCGATTCGGCACCACTGGCACTAACGAAATCCGATTTTCCTCGGCTTGCGCGGCATAAGTTTCGTGACGCACGATTTGCAGCCAAATGAAACGCCCCACCAAAAGGGAAAAACAAATCAGTGCGAATGCAACTGCAGCGGTGATTCGTAGCCGGAAGTTATGTAACTCGCGTTCGGTATTCTTAAATTCTGTCATGGGATATACGGCGTCATTTGCTGGCGCAGAAAGTCGTCGGGGCGGCCAAAAAATTGCCGCGTATAATCGTCGGAACAATCAGCATAATCAGCAAAATTAGCAGCATCGACAGCATCTTTAAATCGGCCGATTATCATCGCGATTAATGGCCCGCCGTTGCGGAGCCAATAATAGCCAGCTAAGTATTGGCCATAAGAGCATGCTAACAACGCTTTCGGTGAAATACAGCCATCCCGGAAATTTACCGCT
Organism: Glaciimonas sp.; assembly: GCA_014377145.1. The sequence goes on from JACMQE010000106.1 coordinate 2,883, forward strand.
GATAATTAATCGCAATACCAGCTGCAATACTTGCGTGAGCAACAATAAAGGGAAAATATGGAGCGCCTGACCTATTGGAGAGAACCACAACACACGCCGATGGATCATGATCGTGAAGTAGGAAAGAAGCGTATAGGCCAACGCATTTTGACCCAGTAAGGTGGCATCGTGCACATCGACCAATAGCCCCATGCAGAATGCGATGACGATACCAATTTTACGTGATTGATGGATATTCCAGAACACCAACACCATTGCCACAAAATCCGGTACCGCTGGCCATTTCCCCCAAGGCATTAAATTAAGAAAAAATGCCAGTAGTAACGTCAGCCCAATAAAAAGTGGATTCGCTGGTAATAAAATATAGTGTGGACGGCTCATAGGCGACGCTCCTGGGAATTCTTGCGCGTAGCGCTGGTTTTGAAGCCTTCAGAAATACTCTTCAGTACAACGCTTTGTACAGCTTTAGCGGCCATTTTTGCAGCATCTTTATTTGCTTCTATGTTAGCTTTTTTAGCCGCTTCTTGCGCCTTTTCTCTAGAACTATCACTCAATCGGCGTTTGCTCAAGGTATCCACTTTGCCATTGTTTGGCGTCACCACATCTTCGGGGCGGGACTCAGGATTTGGATCGACCAGCAAAATCAATAGTTGTTTGTGATGATCAATCCCTGCCATAGGTTTACAAACGATATGCGCAAATGCATCAGAAGATTTATTTTCAACCAACACCACTTTAGCTACTGCCAGGCCCGGCGGATAAACTCCGTCAATACCTGACGTTACGAGTACATCATCTTTTTTGATATCGGCATTAGCAGCCATGAAACGCAGATCAAGGAAGCCTGACTGACCGCGACCATAGGCGACGCTACGCAAACCATTACGTAGAACCTGCACCGGAATCGCCTGATCTTTGTCGGTCAGCAACGTGATTTCAGAGGTAAATGGGAATACGCGGGTGACCTGTCCCACAATACCCGCATCGTCGATCACTGGCTGACCGGTCAGAACGCCTTGCTGCGAGCCGCGATCCATCACCACTTTGCGGGTAAAGGGGTCACGCGCATCATAGAGAATTTCGCTCATCACGGATTCGACTGGCAATTGTTGCTGTGCGCCAAGTAATTTGCGTAATCGGATGTTTTCTACTACGAGCAGTTGCGCTTGTTGTATTTGCTGCGCGTGCGTAGCTTGTTGATTGCGCAACTCGCGATTTTCTTTCTCTACCGCGGAAAGCGAAGAAAAGTAATCAACCATGCGATAGAGGGTGTCACGCGGCACTAAGGCCACCACTTGCGCGGGATATAACGCTATACCAACTGCCTGGCGCAGGATTGTGAGTGCATGCAAACGTGCATCCGCGATTAACAGCGCCAAGGCGATCAAGGTGCAAACGATCGCTTTTAAGCGTGCCGAAGCGCCTTGCTTAAAGAGCGGCGGTGGGCTGTATTTCATCAATGACAAACAGTTGGTCGATTACCGGATTGGCGGAAGTACCGCACATAGATGATCGTCAAAACAAATGGCTGGATCCGGAACACCACGCTCAGCCAGTGGCAACCTACTTTAAAATCACAGTCTGCAAACAAATACACAATTCGTCTGGGTGAATTACTCGTAAGAGAAAATCGAACCTAGCTTGTCCATCCGTTCCAGTGCCATCCCAGAACCACGTACCACGCAGGTCAACGGGTCTTCAGCAACAATGACGGGCAAACCGGTTTCCTCCATCAACAAACGATCTAGATCCCGCAGCAAAGCACCACCACCGGTCAACATCATGCCTTTTTCGGCAATATCCGCGCCTAGCTCTGGCGGCGTTTGCTCAAGCGCATTTTTAACTGCTGAGACAATGTTGTTGAGCGGATCAGTCAATGCTTCAAGGATTTCATTGCTAGAAATAGTGAACGAACGTGGAATACCTTCTGATAAGTTACGCCCTTTGACTTCCATTTCCTTGACTTCCGAACCTGGGAAAGCAGAGCCGATGGCTTTCTTGATCGCTTCGGCAGTTTGCTCGCCGATCAACATGCCGTAGTTACGACGAATGTAATTGACGATAGCTTCGTCAAATTTGTCGCCACCAACTCGTACCGAGCCTTTGTAGACCATACCACCCAGCGAGATGATGCCGACTTCGGTCGTGCCGCCACCAATATCGACGACCATTGAACCGGTCGCATCCGAGACCGGCAAACCGGCACCGATTGCGGCCGCCATTGGCTCTTCGATCAAGAATACTTGTGATGCACCGGCGCCGAGTGCTGACTCACGAATTGCGCGCCGCTCAACTTGGGTCGAGCCGCAAGGAACACAAATAATGATCCGTGGGGAGGGTCTGAACATTTTGGTGTCGTGGACCATGCGGATGAATTGCTTGAGCATTTGCTCGGTGACAGTAAAGTCGGCAATCACGCCATCTTTCATTGGGCGGATCGCCTCAATATTGCCGGGGACTTTGCCTAGCATTTGCTTGGCTTCTCTACCAACTGCCTGAATTGTTTTTTTGCCATTAGGCCCACCTTGCTGGCGAATGGCAACGACTGAGGGCTCGTCAAGGACAATGCCCTTGTCACGTACGTAAATAAGCGTGTTCGCGGTACCCAGATCAATCGCCAAATCGTTCGAAAAGTAACTGCGTAAAAATCCAAACATGAATTGTCCTGATGCGCAACAATGGTGCGCCTAAGCGTTTAATAGGGGATATTTAAGTGGTCTGTACATGGACAATTTCTGCGCCCTCTAAAAACCTGCTGCACAATTCAATCCGAAAACTCAATCCCAAACTGTGACGCAATGCAATTGCGTGCATTACGCATTTGCAACACGCATTTGCAACATTTTGCGGACCTTGATTTGGTTTGAGGTGGTTTTTAAAGCTGCATTTCTGCGACATGCTACATGGACCCGATATTCTACCTTATAATTTGTACAAAATTGATCAGTGAAAAGCTCGAAATGCCTGCCTTTTACAAAGCTTTAAAAAGTTTTTACCGCCATTAAAGCATTTTTTAAACCTTTTCAGCCGCACCAATTTGGTGTCACCAAACAACATGTCAATAGCCCTTTCAGACGTTAAGCGCATTGCCCAGCTTACACGCCTTGAGCTCACTGAAGACCAGTCCAGGACAACTTTAGAGGAACTCAACGGTATTCTTTCTTTGGTTGAACAGCTACGCGCGGTCGATACCACCGGCGTCGAACCATTAAGCCATCCGATTGCTGCGCTCCAGACTGATCTATCGCTCCGCCTGCGTGACGATGTCGTCACTGAATCCAATCATCGCGAGGAATATCAACTCACAGCACCGGCAATCGAAGACGGTCTTTACTTAGTTCCAAAAGTGATCGAATAGATTTCCTATAAGAAACATATATAATTATCAACTAATAATATTCAACTTAATGCAATTTATTAAAAATTACATTAAATTATTTAATTAGTTAGCATTGCTGCTTTCGATATGATTCTAAGTTTTGTTTTGAAGCATTCAAAATCTCGCCCCGCGATTCTGGCCAGAAAATATTCATCGGCAGAACCCATTCGAATAAATTAACTATTTGTAACGTGCACCTGTAACACGTACCTTTAATACGCCCTGAATCAGGACGTAGGTGCGTACAAAAATAATAAATCTATCTTTATTTACCCGGCAAGTTTCTATCACATGCATACAAAAACTCTTAAACAATTGTCCACGCTGTTACACCAAAAGAAAATTTCTTCTGTGGAATTGGCAACTACGTTTCTGGCGCGGATTAAGCAAAGCGATCTGAATGCATTTTTGCATGTGGATCAAGATTTAAGTTTGCAACAAGCAAACGCCGCAGATCAACGCCTCGCGCAAAATGACAGCACCCCTTTGACCGGCTTACCTATCGCGCACAAGGATATTTTTGTCACGCGTGACTGGCGCTCAACTGCCGGGTCTAAAATGCTGGAGAATTATGTCAGCCCTTTTGATGCCACCGTGGTGTCGCATTTTAAAGATGCTGGCATGGTGCATTTGGGCAAGCTGAATTGCGATGAATTTGCGATGGGTTCGTCCAACGAAAATTCCTACTTCGGCGTGGTCAAAAATCCATGGGATAAAACCGCAATTCCTGGTGGCTCATCCGGCGGTTCTGCGGCGGCGGTCGCTGCGCGCCTGACTCCGGCGGCGACGGGAACGGATACTGGTGGCTCCATTCGTCAACCCGCCTCGTTATGCGGCGTCACTGGTATTAAACCCACCTACGGCAGCGTCTCGCGCTTCGGCATGGTTGCTTTTGCATCGTCACTGGATCAGGGTGGCCCGATCGCGCAAACTGCAGAAGATTGCGCGCTCTTGCTGAATGCCATGGTAGGTTTTGACTCCCGTGACTCGACCAGCCTTCAACGTCAAAAAGAGGACTTCACCCACAATTTGAATAACGATATAAAAGGTCTACGGATCGGTATTCCGCGTGAGTATTTCAGTAGCGGGCTCGCCTCTGACGTTGAGCAGGCGGTTCGCGCTGCCCTCAGTGAATATGAAAAATTAGGTGCCGTACTGGTCGATATTTCATTGCCAAAAACTGAACTGTCGATCCCCGTGTATTACGTAATTGCACCAGCCGAAGCATCGTCAAATCTCAGTCGCTTCGATGGCGTTCGTTACGGTCATCGTGCTGCCGATTACAAAAATCTAGCCGAGATGTATCAAAAGTCACGCACAGAAGGATTTGGCGAAGAAGTCAAACGTCGAATTTTGGTTGGCGCCTATGTTTTATCGCATAGTTATTACGATGCTTACTATTTGCAAGCGCAAAAAATTCGCCGTTTAATCGCGCAAGATTTTCAGGTCGCACTGACTGGTCCTAACCGCTTGTGCGACATTATTATGGGCCCTGTTTCTCCTACCGTTGCCTGGGATTTTGGCGCAAAGGCCGAAGATCCAGTAGCGAATTATCTGGCCGATATTTACACGCTATCAACCAGCCTGGCAGGCTTGCCCGGCATGTCCATTCCGTGTGGCTTTGGTCAGGGTGAGAAAAACAATCGGCGTCCAGTTGGCTTGCAAATCATCGGTAATTATTTTGATGAAGCCAAATTACTCAACTTTGCGCATCAATATCAGCACGTAACCGACTGGCATCTGCGTACGCCAGACTAACCTTCAAAAAAAGACCATGTGTGTTATCCCCACTTTTTATTGCATACTTCATTGAGTATATTTCTTTTACTCGGAATGTCGATCCTGTCCAAACCAACGTATATGCAACAATTACAGACCAAATTCAGTTGTAATATGAGCCGTATCGAAGATGGTGAAAAAGTAACTTACTCTGATGCTGGTGAAATAAATTTAAATATTGGTAAGGTCGAGACTTTCCGCTGGGAGTCAGACAAATACCGACCCATGCATGGTTTTGATTGCAGCGTGGATGAAAGCGATGAACCGGTGGTGGAAGTGATGCAGTCTGGTGGCAAGGATCATGTTAGTTGGCGCGTGAGCCTGAAGGACCCGGTCGCGGCACGACAACGCCGCAGCTATGATTTCTATAATCACGGTAAAAATTGCATTATCCGTTTGCAACGCGATGGCGATACGTTACACATTGAACCGAGCTGCCCGGCATTTTGTGGTTCAAGATTAAATCTTACGAAACTAACCTAGCGGTTGATGTAAAAACCGGTACTTGTCGTTACAAAGATAAATGAAGCATCAGCGCGAACGAATGGCAAACACGCCCAAGCACCGCGTCCGAAATAAAATAGGATTTACGCAAAATTGTCATAGCAACAAGCTTGCCAATCTTGCAGTCGAAAGCAGTACCCTAGTAAGGTGAGGAAGCACAACGCTAATGAGGCGCTTTTGTGTAAGTTCTATAAAAAATAAGCGAGAAAATTATGCATTGGGAAGTCGTGATTGGTCTGGAAACTCATGCGCAACTCTCGACCAAATCTAAAATTTTTAGTGGTTCTTCGATCCAGTTTGGTGCCGAACCCAATACCCAGGCCAGCCCGGTAGACCTGGCGCTACCTGGCGTTTTGCCAGTCCTGAATCGCGGTGCAGTCGAACGCGCCATTCAGTTCGGTTTAGCAGTCGATGCGGTTATTGCAGCACGATCGGTTTTTGCACGTAAACATTATTTCTATCCGGATTTGCCGAAAGGCTACCAAATCAGTCAGTTTGAAATCCCCGTGGTGCAAGGCGGCAAGGTTTCATTCATCGTGGAAAAGGACGGCAAGAGTGAAATCCGCTTCATGCAATTAACCCGTGCCCATCTGGAAGAAGACGCTGGCAAATCGCTGCACGAAGACTATCAAGGCATGACCGGCATAGACTTGAATCGTGCTGGTACACCGCTATTAGAAATTGTCACCGAACCGGATATGCGCAGCGCTGCCGAAGCGGTCGCGTATGCCAAAGCACTCCACGCACTGGTGATGTGGCTAGGTATTTCCGACGGCAATATGCAGGAAGGTTCTTTTCGTTGCGATGCCAACGTTTCGGTCCGCCCGATGGGCCAAAAAGAATATGGCACACGTCGCGAAGTGAAGAATCTGAATTCGTTTCGCTTTTTGGAAGAAGCGATCAACTACGAAGTTCAAAATCAAATTGAAACCATTGAAGACGGTGGCACAATTCGGCAGGAAACACGCCTTTACGATCCAGATAAAAAAGAAACCTGTTCAATGCGCAGCAAGGAAGACTCACAAGATTATCGCTATTTCCCAGATCCGGATTTGCCC
>JACMQE010000107.1 GCA_014377145.1 Glaciimonas sp.
AATAAAATGCACAATATGCTATCCGACCTCAACTGCATCCGTAGCTGCTAAATCTTTATCAACTAAGCCGATGCGGTCGCTTCAATAATTTTGGCAACCAGCCGCGTGGGGCTATCAACAATGAAATCAGATACAGTCCACCGGCGCAAACAATAATAGTAGGGCCCGACGGCGTGGAAGTGTAATACGAAAGTAACAAACCGATATACCCGGCAGTGGCGGCTTGTAATGCACTATTCAGCAATTGCGCAGGCAAGGTGTCATGCCAGAGCCGCGCCGAGACCGCTGGCAACATCATCAAACCCACTGCCATCAGCGTTCCCAAGGTCTGAAAAGAAGCTACCAGATTGAATACCACCAGCATCAAAAACAGTTGCTGAAATAGCGCCCCCCGGGCACCTTTGGTACCGCAAGCAGCCAGAAAAGAAGCATCAAAACTTTCCAGCACCAGTCCACGATACATCATCGCCCCTACGACCAAACTAGCAGTCGTCACCCCTGCGACCAAAAATAGTCCTTCGCGATCCACCCCAAGGACGTTGCCAAACAGGATATGCAACAAATCCAGCTTAGAGCCGTTGACCGATATCAACATCACGCCCAACGCCAGCGCGATCAGATACACCGAGGCAAGACTAGCATCTTCTTTTAAGTCCGTATGCCGACTAATCAGTGCGGCAATGGCCACCACAATGACACCGGCCAAAAAACCGCCGATACTTAATGCGGGTAGTGATAAGCCAAATAGCATAAAACCCACTGCCACACCCGGCAGCACCGCATGACTAAGCGCGTCACCAAACAAACTCATGCGACGCAAGGTCAGCAATACGCCTAGCGGGGCACTGCTGAGTGCCAACGCCAGAATGCCAATCAACGCGCGTCGCATGAAAGTGAACTCCTGAAACGGCGACAATGAAAATTGATAAAATATAGTCAGCCAATGCAGAGAGAAAAAGCTCACACCGTTACTCATGTTGTTAATCATGCCGCCTCCTCTGGCTGGCAAAACGGCACATCCGGATCCTGCGCTTCTGGCATCTTTTTAGCCAATCGTAAATGGTCATCAGTGAGCACTTTTGCGGTATCGCCCCAAGCTACCAGACGCCGCGCCAACATCACCACTTGCGGAAAATATCGGTGCACCTGTTCGTTGTCATGCAACACAGCAATCACTGTGCGTTGCTGTACATGCCACGACTGCACGATGACCAACAAATCTTCGGTCGTTTTGGCATCGACTGCATTAAACGGCTCATCCAGCAAAATTAGTTCTGCATCCTGCAACAGAATGCGGGCAAACAGCACCCGCTGAAACTGCCCAGCAGACAAACTACCAATTGAACGATCCGCAAAACCTTCCAGCCCAACCGCATGTAAGGCAGCCCCAGCCTTCATCGCCATTGCCTTGGTGATTCGGCCGAAGAGCCCTGCCCGTTGCCAATATCCCATTAACACGCAATCCATCACCGAAATCGGAAAACCACGATCAATCTCGGCTTGCTGCGGCAAATATGCAGTGCGCTTGCGCGGGATGCTGATATCAACATGGCCACCATCAATACGCACCAAGCCTAACAGGCTTTTTAACAAGGTACTTTTACCGGCACCATTCGGTCCGATAATCGCGGTCAGTGAACCGGATGCAAAGCTGCCGCTTATATGATCCAAAGCCGGACGCTGACGATATGCGACCGTCACATTCTGTAAGCTAACGGCAGCAGTCATCCTGTCGCTCCCGCCAATGCCCACCAGACACCAAGCCAGAATAAGGCACAAACAAGCAGCACCAGCATCAGGCGAAACCACGCCGAGCGCGCCAACATGCTGCTACGATTTTTATTAATAGGAGACGAAGGGACCGGCATCTTTTTACATTCACAACATGAGGTTTAAAACAGGGGTTGTCCGCTTCATTGCGTCTTCAGGAACAACTGAAACGTCAAACTAATTGCAACAAAGTTGCAGCTGGAAGAATTATAGTGCAACCGAGTTGCATTTGGTGGTTTTAGAAAAGACTTTGTGGATTTTTTCACACGTAAAAAATTACGACTTACACAAATTTGTCCTAGCACGGGCTTACCCACCCTGCCGACGAAGACAGCAAGCTAGTAGGGCTAGGAGAGCACAATGCCAATCGGGTAATTTTGCGTAAGTCCTACATTAGTCATGCTCCGTAATAAAAGCTTAATGTCATTATGCGAAACAAAGTGGCCAAGAACTGTTGGCCTGGTGACTATGCAATCAAAGCTCATGGAAAATAGCACCGATGTATCCTTATTATTTTAAAATCTGGCAATGCCGCATTTCACACTTGACCAAGGCTTGCTGCCATCCTGGCAATCAACGCAATAACTTTCAACACCAGGTACTTTAACAATCAATACCACCGTGCTGCGCAGTTCGCAGCGCGTTTGGCGAGCGAAATTTTATGCGACTTGAGATAGTTCACCACCTTTTTCCCCAACGGACAAGGGAGTGATCAACACAGATGGTTGGTTAGCGTAGGAACTTGCGACGATGTTCTCTAAAATACCGCAGCGCTGATTGCGCAAGAATTTCAGATTTGCCGAACGATTATTGCCACTTTTTAAAGCGCTGTTCTTTTCGAGCACATTCCCAACGCCAAAATCACCCAGAAATGAAAGCACAGAATGGCCATCAAGCTGGCTTTCGGTATCCACTTTTTGAACAAAGCCACCAGTTTATGCAATTTCAAGATCGATTTCACGGCATGTCAGCGTGCGTTGATGAAAGCTGGTGACAGCTCCCACACGACAATACGTTTTAGTGGCGCAGCTTGTTAAACACAACAGCTGCCAGGCAATCGGTTACGCGTGCTAGCCTGGATATGGCTTATTCCATACAATTAATGGCTGACAGATAATCATACCGGTCAGTCTCCTTTTTCCAAGTTGGAAACTTTTGTGAAAACAAGGAAAAATGCGTACATCTCGCATTCCGTAAATATAGACTTTATGCGCCCAATGTAGAGCGGCGGTATACGTTGAACGATGTAATAGCAGAAAAATAACGTAAAGAAAAATGCACAAAAATGCACATTTCGTAGAATGCCATTTACGTTAATTAATACTTTTAGTCATCGTTTTTGGCCGGGTTATATCTCTTTTTTATCTCTTCGTAATATGTCTAGTTGCCCAATGGAATCAATTGCATTAACACTTTTTTCGCCACTTAACCTTTGAGATGGTGGCTTTGGGATACTAGTCGATATCATCGTTGGTATCGTTGGTGCATTTATCGGCGGGTGGGTGGCAGGTATTCTTGGCATTGGCATTGGCATTGGCGGCGGCATGATCGTCTCAATCATCACTGCAACATTGGGTGCGATATTGCTGCTAGTTATTTTACGACTAATTAAACGGGCCTGAAAATTGACTTCAGTTTAAAAAAATGTGCCCATTTTGCTGAATTTCGAGTGTTCCAGTTTTAATTAATGTAGGAGATGAAAAGTATCTATCGCTTTACATAAACGACTCGCAGGCTTTATCCATGCGAGTCGTTATTTATTCTGCGGGCTTTCTCATTGAAAATGGACCACCTCGCCCTTATTTTCCACTAGAGGGTCATAAAGAATCTACACGATATCTCTGGTAGCGCGCTTGTCAAAATCCACAGATACGCATGGATCGTCATTACGCGCATAACATCTATCGTTCAAAAAGAGACAGTTGTATTCTGGTATTCTTTGATACACATAATGGTTAGCAGAAATCTAAAATTTCAGTTTCTTCCTTTTCTCCTGATTACCGCAATTCACAAAAATGGAGAGATACCTCTCTATGGCTTGTAGTGAATCATTGTTTAACACTGTCTAGCGCTATAAAAGAAGCCATCCAAAACCGCCATTTTTCTTTTCAAACTTGATAAAAAATTTTCATAAATACTGATGTTACACATTCTATGCTTAAGACATCACAACGCACATATTCACGCCCCCAAGGTCGGAGCGTTGGTAGGCAATCGAAGCAGCGGTCAAGCGCCAGAGGAAATGAAGATTGGCTCCGACTAAATCGGGATCAACGAAATGGCTTAGGTAACACCTTCTCAATAACTTGACCAAAGTCCGACAAGTATTACGTTTAATGGTAGCCGGTAATACGCTCGACTTCAATCTTCGATCCCAGAAAAACCGGCACACGTTGATGCAATTTTTGCGGCGCAATA
>JACMQE010000006.1 GCA_014377145.1 Glaciimonas sp.
GGTTTTTGTGTCATTGTCCGTTGCGTTAGTATCTACAATTACGCGCTTGACGCAGGAGGCTTTGATCACGGAGGTCTGCTTGGCCGCTGGGATCGTTTGCGCCAGTAATTCTTCCCTCCCGACTTTCCCCAAGCGCTTGCGCCAGCGCGTCAGGTTCGAAGGATCAATCGGTGGTTCTTTTTGCAAATACGTCTCGGCGGTAAACACTCGTCAATAGGGATTCTCCACCCAATTCCAGACCGCTTCTTCATCCGACAAGATCAGTGGATGACAATGGTTCAGATGCGCCCTCAACGGGAGGCCAAATAATTGACCAGACTGGAGGAGTTTCAGGCTTTGGACCTATAAAAACCTCAACAGAATTTGCAAAGGAGTGAATATCAATACTTTTATTTTTTCAGGGTCGACTACTTAGCGTACTGCCTTCGTTGGCAGATTTTGTTAAGCCCGTGACTGGAATAATTGTGCGTAAGTCTTAATGAAACATAAAGCTGCAAACCTTAAAGGTTGCAGCTTTATTCGTACAACTAATAGAATAGCGCCAGAGTATAGTAGACTCCAGTAAAGCGGTTCAATTCGTTGGACGTAGCGGAACAAATTGCGACGACTCTCCACGGCGCACCAACACAACTGTCATTCTTTTAGACTCCAACTTGGCAACCAAACCATTAAATTGCTTTGCATCCTTGATGTCTGTGTTGTTCAAACGTTGGATCACATCGCCAGCCTGTAAGCCAACTCGGGCAGCACTTCCCTCTACAGAGTCGACCAGCACACCTCCATCAACTTGCAATTCTTTCTTCTTGTCTGCCTTCAAATCACTCACAATCAAACCTAACGCATTGGCTACCTGAGTCGACTTTGCATCGTCCTTCTCTTCAGTCGCCACGTCATCTGCTTTGTCAGCTTTCATTTCAGTAATAGTCAACGATATATCATGACTTGCACCTTTCCGCCAAACCGTCAGAACACCACGCGTACTGGGCATAACATTGCCCACAGTCCGGGGCAAAGCGTTCGCTTTTTCGATTGTTGTACCATTAAACTTCAGGATAATGTCACCAGCCTGAACACCAGCTTTCGCCGCAGGACCATCAGCCTCTACCCGCTCAACCTGCGCACCTTGGGCTTTCAACAATCCTAGCGACTTCGCCACTGCTTTGGTGACCTCGCCAATCTGGACACCAATACGACCACGTGTCACTTTACCAGACGCTTTAAGTTGATAAGAAACATGCATAGCCTCGTCTATCGGTACTGCAAATGAAATTCCCATAAAGCCGCCAGAGCGAATGTATATCTGAGAGTTAATACCAACCACTTCGCCACGCATATTAATTAGCGGACCTCCCGACTTTCTGGGATTTACGGCTACATCAGTTTGAATTAAAGGCAAGTAATCACCATTGTCACGCGCTTTGGCAGAAACAATACCAGAGGTAACTGTATTTTCAAGATTGAGAGGTGAGCCAATCGCCAAGACCCATTCACCCGCCTTGATCTTGTCGGAATCACCTATATTCAGACGAGGTAAATTAGTGCCTTCAATCTTCAACAGAGCTATATCAGTACGACTATCTGCACCAATGACTTTAGCTTTGAATTCGCGCCTATCATTAAGTTTGACATATACTTCACTAACTCCATCGACCACATGCGCGTTAGTCATAATATAACCGTCCGCTGAAATAATGAATCCAGAGCCGACACCGCGCGGAACTTCTTTCTGCTGAGACTTACCACCGGGCTTGCGTCCTTTAGGAATAGGTGCTGGTGGTTTGCCGGCGCCATTTGGCGGCACACCAAAAAATCGTCGCAGAAGCTCTTGCATTTCGTCTTCACTAGACTGGCCAGTATTAGCATCAATCTTGATTTTTTGTATTTTACGGATATTCACAACTGCCGGGCTGACTTTTTCAATGATGTCAGTGAAATCGGGCAACCCCGCCCTGGGAGCAGCAGCGGCTATTGGGGCCATATCTGCCAAAACTGGTGTAGTAAAAGAAACAGCTACGCTTAATAGAAGTACTGACAAAGCATGACGTGCAGTACGGACCATTTTCATATTCGCAGTCTTATTTGTTTTTGGGTTCAATCGAATTAGCCAATTGACGAATTGCGATGGCGGGCGCTTCACCAACAATTATCAGCCAAAATTCACCTTGCCGTTTACAAATAATATTTAAAGCCCCTTGCTGCATCGATTCCTCCGTACGACTTTGACTTACCCGGCTCAATAAACATCGAAGTGGCAGCCAAACCATCCGTAAAGAAAATTTGCGAGACTTCACGCCTATTAGAGGAAGGTCTATCATTTTGCGCCGCCTAGGGAGTCAATAACAATACTCTTCAATTCAAGCACTTTTCTAAAATTAAGAGGCATACTGGTCACTACCCACTTATTCAAATTAGCCGGACTCATTACATTATGTTCTACGTACCAACCGTTAGCATTTCCAAAATTCGACTTTATCTGGCTACGGCTAATATTACCAATAACAATCTGGGTAAATGAAATCTGCTCAACAATCTCGCTGTTGCTACTACTTGGCAATCTTGACCTGCGACTCGACTGACCTCACCCAATTTCATATTATAGTAATCGGTCAGATCGTTAGGAATGGCAGCAAAAATTGCCGGGAATAAGTCCTGTGTAACGCGCTTTTCCACCAATAACGTTTTAATTTCAGGTATATAAAAGGTGATATTTTTGTTGTGACGAATATATTCACGTGGCTTGCCATCCAGCACTTCTAACTTCTCAATTTCATTTCGCCCTTCCAGCATATGCGTAATGCGTGAGGTCCGCATCTGATTCGCTTGTTTGTAGACGAAGGTCCCTGAATAGTTCAGCTTTTGAGCCGCCCACTGAATTCTTTTCAAAAAATTCTGCGCTTCGTTCCTGTCAGAAAGTTTCTCCGTAGAAATACCTTCTGCTTGAGCGGAGAGCGCGAGTAAAGTTGAAAAAATAACGGCAACTCGAAGCAAAAACTTAGTCTACCGCATATAAATTATCAGCATCAATGGTAAATGTGGCAGAGCGTGCGTATTGTGCATTACTGAGAAGCGAAAGAGAAAAGCGTTGATGCGCCGACAAATGCTCATCAATACGCGAATCACGAAGTACTTCATTATCCGTAGCCGAGGTTGTTCCTTCTTGTGTGCCATAACCAACATTAATGTTTGAAGCCGAGGCCAGCGTCATTTGCACCGCAGCAAGCATTGCCGAATTCGTGGATTGATTATTGCCAGTTATCATATGTGGGGCCTTAATAAATGCCCCTCCCGCCACAGCTGCTGCCGCTACCATACTTGGTAGCGCAAACCGTCTCATGGAACGTGTGCCGGTTGCTGCGAAAACATTGTTTACATCAATGTGCTCCGATGCAACCGGCACCACCTCCAGTGGCGCAACAATCCTTGCAGGTTCCGCCCCGAGACGTTCGAACACGCGTGATGTAAAATCAAAACTCAGCATCATCGCGGTATCATCAGAGCGGAGAATGTCACCGATTTGATGATACACATCCCAAGTTGCAAGCCCTTCACTATTTTGCAACACCGCCAATACCATATCCACATAGGCATTAGGCAGCTCACCATCTGCCAAGGCAGAAATCTGCTCTCGGGGTATTTCTTTGGTATTCATAAGTCACCTAGTTAAAACCTGGCCAACCCCTTCGTTCCCGAAAAACCGCTAATTCGCTTTTACCAACGTTTGTCGATGGCCGTACCCAATAATGGCCTCAACTTTTCTGCGATAGCTTCTCTTGCTCTGAATATCCTACTACGTACTGTGCCGATCGGACATCCCATTGCTTCTGCAATTTCGTCATAGCTCAACCCCTCAATCTCACGCAAAGTGATTGCAGTACGCAACTCATCGGGCAAGGCCTCCATAGCGACGTTGACCGTCTGCGCTATCTGCTTGGTAGCCAATAAAGATTCTGGAGTATTTATATCTCTTAGTTGCTCGCCATCTTCAAAAGTTTCTGCTTCTTCAGAATTTGATTCAGTAGAGGTCGGTGCCTTACGTCCTTGCATCACCAAATAATTTTTAGCCGTGTTAATACCAATTCTGTATAACCAAGTATAAAATGCAGAGTCACCTCTGAACTGAGGAAGCGCACGATAAGCTTTGATAAGAGCCTCTTGCACGACATCTTCAGTTTCTGCCTGATCGCGTACTAACCGCGACACAAGGCGCATCAACTTACGTTGGTATTTAATTACCAATAGCTCGAAGGCCTTTTTGTCGCCACGTTGCACGCGCTCGACGAGCAGTTGATCAATTTCGCGTTCTGTCGTCAAACCCCATTCCCTTTGTTTTTCCAACATACGCGCACAACAGCAAAATGGACAAAGTACAATGCAATAAGTTCAACCAATTGGCTGTTCATATATCACTTTCTCTAGACCTTCTGAATGCCCACAAGAAACTATCCAGCGACACGCTACAGACAAAGCCCTAAAAATATCCTTAAAAACACATTCAGGTAGTATAACGACAGATTTCATGCACCCTCATGCACCCACTACCTAACTGAAAGCGCAATAACAATAAATGGGTCCAGAGCGTTGACCAATGAGAAAATGCGCTATAACCGGCGCTTGAATGGCGTTACTAGTAAGCGTCTCAGTCGCCCTTTCTAAAATGCTAATCTGTCCATTACCAGTAATGATTAGCCACACCGAGTGACGCGTTTGCTGATCTCTAATCTATCCCCAAGCACTGGCCAATACACTAAAAAATCCAATCGTCATACTGAAAGTCGGGCTAAGTTGGCCGAATACTCCCAAATTTATCAGCATACCTAACAAGGCTGTAGCAATGGCTAATACGGCGACCGTGACAAACCAGCTTGCGGACGAAACCACTTTAGCCGATACCGCAATCGACATAATGGATTAGGAAGCTTTAAGCCGGATGCGAGGAAGTTCATTAACATACTCAACCAAACTTTATCTGATGCTTGGCTGAGTATATAAACTTAGACTTTACCAAAAACTAACGTGCCATTAGTGCCACCGAAGCCAAATGAGTTTTTGAATGCAATCTCAATTTTCATAGCACGCGCTGTGTTAACACAATAATCAAGATCACATAAGGGGTCCTGATTGAAAATATTGATGGTCGGCGGCGATACCTGATGATGCAAGGCCAATATTGTGAACACCGACTCCAAGCCTCCCGCACCGCCAAGTAAGTGGCCAGTCATCGACTTAGTAGAATTCACAACTAGTTTATAAGCGTGATGGCCAAAAGCAGCTTTAATCGCATTGGTTTCGTTCTGATCACCTAATGGCGTCGAGGTACCATGTGCATTCAAATACTGAACTTGATCACCATTTATACCAGCATCACGCAATGCCGAAACAACACAACGGCGTGGACCGTCGAGGTCAGGAGAAGTAATGTGATAAGCATCACCGCTCATGCCGAAGCCAAGTAGTTCAGCATAAATGTTTGCACCACGTGCCTTGGCGTACTCATACTCTTCGAGTACTAATACACCAGCACCTTCACCCAAAACAAAACCATCACGATCCCTATCCCACGGACGTGATGCGGTCGCGGGATCATCATTTCGCGTCGATAGCGCCCTTGCCGAAGCAAATCCTCCAAGGCCAAGCGGGGAGATGCTTGCCTCTGCACCACCGGCAATCATGACATCAGCATCGCCATATTGAATCATGCGCCCAGCTTGACCGATACAATTCAAGCCAGTGGTACAAGCAGTCGCTATCGCCAGATTAGGCCCTTTCAGACCGTATCTAATTGACAGATTACCTGAAATCATATTAATTATCGATGCAGGAATAAAGAACGGACTAATGCGGCGCGGACCGCGACTAGTCAATTCGGCATGGGTTTCTTCGATCAATGGCAAGCCACCTATACCAGATCCAATAATGACGCCTATCCGCTCAGCATTTTCATCCGTAACTTCCAGGCCACTATCCTGCATCGCCTGAATCCCTGCTGCCATCCCAAAATGTATAAAAGTATCCATATGCCGCGCCTCTTTGGCTGGCATATAGTCCTCAACATTAAAGCCCTTTACTTCTCCGGCAAAATGCGTGGAAAAAGCAGAGGCATCAAACTTGGTGATATTTGCAATACCTGATTGACCTGACATGACTGAATTCCAGGCGTCGGCAATATTATTACCGACCGGTGAAATGCAACCCAGGCCAGTTATCACAACACGGCGGTCACGTGAGCGGTTCAAACGATTCTCCTGGATGATGCGTTCAAAGCTGGCTTATGCCGCTTTGACATGTGCCGTGGCGTATTCAATGGCCTGTTGCACAGTAGTAATTTTTTCAGCTTGTTCGTCAGGAATTTCCATTTCAAACTCATCTTCCAATGCCATTACTAGTTCTACAGTGTCTAGTGAGTCAGCGCCAAGGTCATCAACAAACGACGATTCAATTTTGATTTCAGCTTCGGCGACGCCCAGTTGTTCAGCAACAATTTTCTTTACGCGTTGTTCGATGTCAGACATGTGATGCCTCCAGTTATTAGGTTACAGAAAGTGCGCGCATTTTAGCAGGTTTGTGCAAAGAAAATTTACTTTTAACATCGTTGGTTAAGAATTACCCAACCGCTGCAAAAAGCTCTTAAATTATTACTAATTACTTTACTCCTCAGATGTAGGTATAGTCGCAGACCACAACTAAACCGCAATATATAAGCAACTATTGTCAACTCATATACATGCCACCGTTTACATGCAACGTTGTACCAGTGATATAACCGGCCTGGGATGACGCCAGAAAACAAACAGCCGCTGCGATATCTTCGGGCGCTCCCAGCCGTCCTAGCGGGATTTGCTGCAAAAGTCCCAAGGCTTGCTGTTCACTCAATGATTTGGTCATATCGGTATCAATGAAACCCGGTGCTACACAATTTACAGTAATATTTCGACTGCCTATTTCACGCGCCAAAGCCCTGCTCATTCCAGAGACACCTGCTTTGGCAGCCGCATAATTCATTTGCCCTGGATTTCCGGCTGATCCTACTACCGACGTAATGTTGATGATGCGACCGTGCCTAGCTTTCATCATTCCACGCAGTACCGCACGCGATAAGCGGGCGACTGCTGTGAGATTAGTTGAAATCACAGCATCCCACTCATCATCCTTCATACGCATTGCCAACTGGTCATGTGTAATGCCGGCATTGTTTACCAAAATCGACAGGGCACCAAACTCTTTTTGTACCAAATCAACCACAAAAATGCATGCCAGTGCATCATTGACATTAAGAACCACACCTTTACCGTTATTAGTCTGCTCTGCATTCAAATAATCAGTAATTGTAGCCGCCCCAGCCTCGGACGTAGCAGTGCCGACTATCTTCGCGCCACGACGCGCCAACTCGAGCGCGATTGCACGACCAATGCCACGCGACGCGCCCGTAATTA
>JACMQE010000108.1 GCA_014377145.1 Glaciimonas sp.
CTGGACGATGTGATGTACAAGGCGATTGCAGTTGGTTTTACCTTCTTTACGATTGCGACGATTCTTGGTGCCTTATGGGCGGCTGATGCTTGGGGCGGTTACTGGTCGTGGGATCCGAAGGAAACCTGGGCGCTGATTGTCTGGCTTAATTATGCATCTTGGTTGCATATGCGCCTGATGAAAGGTCTGCGTGGTCGGGTTGCTGCCTGGTGGGCTTTAATGGGTCTATTGGTGACGACCTTTGCTTTCCTCGGGGTCAATATGTTCTTGTCCGGACTGCACTCTTACGGCGAGCTGTAAGCGGATGTTTGTCCCAATATCTACTCACGCATTACCCGTTGTCGAGTCTGCGAAGAACACAAAAATAAACCTCATCATTTTTGATTCTGACGGTACTTTGGTCGATAGCGAGTTACTTGCCGCCCAAGCAATAGTGGAACATGTCACAGAATTTGGTGTCGGGTTTACTGCAATAGAAGTGCTGGATCGTTTCAAGGGCGGCAAGATGGCAGACTGGACTATTGCCATCGAAGCGCTCCGCGATGCCGCACTCCCAGCGTCGTTTGAGCCGACGCTGGGCGCATGCAAGGCGGTCTTTTTCTGGAACGGCTACATTCAATAGAGGGCGTGCTGGCGCTGGTGCAGTCGCTAAAAATACCATTTTTCTGGCCTCAAACGGTCCATGTGAAAAAATTGAATTATGCGTGGGTGCCACTGGATTACTGCCTTATTTTGAACAACGGATTTTTAGCGCGTATGAACTAGGGATACGGAAAGCTGCACCCGATTTATTTTTACACGCTGCCAAGCGTATGGGGGATATCTTCATCGCGTTGTGCAGTGGTCGAAGATAGTATTCCCGGTGCGCAGGCGGGGGTTGCTGCGGGGATGCACGTGTTTGTGTTACAAACAGGCGATATAGAGGTGGGTATCCCAGCTCAAGCAACGGTGATTACCCGCTTGGCAGATTTATACGATCATTTTGGTCGCTAGTTTAACCCCTGCTGGGGCAAACGTGGATCTTCAATGTTCTCGTTTAATATTTTTTTATTACTTTCCATTTATTTTTCTACGAAATTAATCACATCTACCAAAATATTGTTTGCGTATAAGCTGTAAGGTTGTAAAAAATCATTGTCTAACGAATATTAACTGCCTTCTCGCAATTAACAATTGATAATCTATTGTTTTACCCCTCTTCAAGGGAGATTTGCATGTTGATTCGTCGCAGCCAAAATGTCATAAATATTCCTGATGCATCTGAGATCACACCGCGTGCCGTGTTTAAGTCTCGTCGCAGCTTTATACGTCAACTAGCAGTCGGTTCGATTGCCACTGGGTCGATTTTGGAACTGACTTCCCAGCTAGCTTTCGCTCAAAATGTCGCTGCACAAAAGCTAGCTGCAAAGAAAAATGCTGCCTATGTTGTGATGGACAAGCAGACACCGTATGAAGACGCTACCACTTACAATAATTAATACGAATTTGGAACTGACAAGTCTGATCCAGCTTAAAATGTGAGCACCCTTAAAACTAGACCATGGATTGTTTCGATTGAAGGCGAGGTCAAGAAACCGATGACATTTGATCTCGACACTTTGATGAAATTGGCCCCACCTGAAGAGCACGTTTACCGTCTTCGCTGCGTTGAAAGCTGGTCGATGGTGATTCCGTGGATGGGGTATTCGTTATCAGCATTAATCAAAAAAGTTAAACCAAAGGGTAACGCTAAATATATCGAATGCACAACTTTGCCTGACAAAAAACAAATACCGGGTTTGAGTAGTCCCGTGCTCGAATGGCTGTAGGTTGAAGGTCTGCGCATGGACGAGGCGATGCACCCATTGGCGCTACTCACTTTTGGTATATATGGTGAAGTGCTACCAAACCAAAATGGTGCGCCTATGCGGATGGTACTCCCTTGGAAATATGGCTTCAAATCAGCCAAGTCGATTGTCAAGATTCGTTTTCTAAAAGAGCAATCGAAGAATGCCTGGAATCTGAATGCTGCCAACGAATACGGCTTCTATTCCAACGTCAATCCAAACGTTGATCACCCACGTTGGTTCAAAGCCACCGAACGTCGTATCGGGGAAGATGGATTTTTTACGAAGAAGCGCAAGACCTTGAGGTTCGACGATTATAACGACGTTGCAACGTTGTATACGGGAATGAATTTAAAGAAATTTTTCTAATACGTACTCAGCTTCGATAGATTTGAATATAACTCGAACGTTTAACTTCGCCTGCAGGCACTAGCTTTGCAATAGAATTGTCATTCCGTGGCAGCACAAGCATGCGCGTGACACTAGATGACTAAAACCGTAATGTCGAAAGTTAAATAAGATGAATCCCAGCCCTAAGCAATTTCGCATTCTGAAAGCAATAATATGTATATTAGCGTTACTTCCTTTTGTGCGATGAGGTGTGTTTCCATGCACGGATCAATTGGTAGCAAATCCGATTGAGTTCATTACGCGGAATACCGGTGACTGGACGCTGTACTTTTTGTGTATCACTTTGGCCGTGACCCCAATAAGATATTTTAAGAATTGGAATTGGTTGATTAAATTGCGCCGCATGCTGGGTTTGTTTAACTTCTTTTACGCGGCATTATACTTCACCACTTTTCTCTGGTTTGTTCATTTCTTTGATTTAGCACCAATGCTGAAAGACATTTATAAGCGGCCGTTTATTACGGTGGGATTTATCGCTTTTGTATTTTTGATTCGGTTGGCTTTGACCAGTACTAACAGCATGATTAAACGACTAGGTGGTAAGTGCAGGCATTGGCTGCACTGCAAGGTGTAAAGTCATAGCAATGTTGGGAATTTTGCATTTCTGGCGGATGCGTATAGGTAAAAATAACTTTGAAAAACTCATTATCTTTGGCACGATAGTCGCGGTGCTATTGTTGCTGCGGGTTTATTGGTACTTCAAGCAAAAATGCAGTAAGCGAAACCCCCAAGCGAGCGA
>JACMQE010000109.1 GCA_014377145.1 Glaciimonas sp.
ACCGATGTAGTAAGGCGTGTTATGCCTGGTGCTGTATATTTTTGCATCTCAGGACAAATTACAATTTGGCTTATTTCTATCTTTGGTTCTACTGAGGCAGTTGCGCAAGTTGGCGCGCTAGGACGTTTGGCTATGATATTAAATGTAGTTGGTATCCTTTTGGGAACGCTCGTTTTTCCGCGCTTAGCACGTCTACCTGCAAATCGTAAACTACTAATCACTCGATTTCTCCAAATTGAGGTGGCTCTCATCGCCTTCAGCGCAGTATTTGTCGGCTTTGTGTGGATGTTTCCCGCGCAGACTTTATGGATTCTTGGTAAAAGCTACTCAGGTTTATTATATGAAGTAATACTAATGGCTGCAGGAAGTTGTATGACCCTTATCTATGGAACTGCCTTCTCGCTGTGCTTACAAAGAGGATATATTTTAAGGCCTTCACTCAATATTAGTATCTCACTAGGGTCCCAAGTATTGCTACTTTATGTTTTTGGCTATTCTTCAGTGCAGGATATTCTTGCCTATTCAATAGGTAATGGTGTTATTCAATTCATGTTGTGGTCAATTTATTTCTTTACTGTGGTGCTTAGAACTAAGCAATAAATAAAGTGGAGTTTTAATATATTGACCATTAAAGACAAGTTTGTAGCCCATTCCAACATGTTACAGGAACGTGCCCAAAGAAAGCTCAATAGAAAAACCAAAGCGCCAATCGTGAAATCTAGTGTCTCACTAATATTTCTCCCCTTGGGGCATTCAATTACTGTTCCGCGTAATGCTAAGTAGCCAAATATTAATAACCCTTACTTTTACAATATCGACGTATGAAGCCTTGGCCCAGAAATAAAACATTTTTTCAACGCTGGATGAATAGAAGGTTTTTAAAGGAATACCCCAGACTAACCATTATTACGCCAAGCTATAACCAAGGGCAATTTCTGGAAGAGACAATTCTCTCTGTACTCGATCAAGACTATCCTAACCTTGAATATATAATTATTGATGGTGGTAGTACTGACAATACTTTACAAGTAATAAAAAAATATGAGAGATATTTATCTTATTGGGTGAGTGAGAGTGATAGGGGGCAGTCGCATGCGCTTAATAAAGGATTGCAGCGAGCTAGTGGCGATCTAGTCGGATGGATAAATAGTGATGATGTTTATGTGAGAGGTGCTTTTAGGAAAGTTATAAATGCTTTTAGTCGCAATCCAGACTGTATATTGGTTCACGGTGACAGAATTCTTATTGACAGCACCTCTAATGTATATGGATGGGGCATGTCAGGAAAGTTTGATCCTGAAAGATCTGGCTTCAATGTATGCTCGGAAACTGCTTTTTGGAGGCGCGATGTACGATCCAAAAGCATGACGTTTAAAGAGTATTTGAGATTTGCAATGGATCTGGAATTCTTTTGTAGATTGTACTCAAAGGGTGAATTCATAAAGCTAAATTCTTACTTAGGTTTTTTTCGCGCACATTTTAGTAGTAAAAGCACAACAATATGGGATGTCGCGGTAGCAGAAGCCGCGAGAGAATGGATGTTGATATTTGGTAGACAACATGATGGATGGAAAATAGTTGCTCGACCGTCAATTTCGGGAAAAGTTAAACTGATAACAAAGTTTTTATTGAATCCAAGGCTTGTGGCCTATCCATATCTTTATCGACGTTTTATTCTTAGGCGGAGAGGAATTTGAGAGTAATTAACTGGTGTCGACAGCTTTGTGCTGAGGGGGTCTTGTACTTCTCAAATTATGTTGTGACCCACATCCCAGTTCATTTCCTACGAAAATTTTTTTATCGTCATGTAATGAACTTCGTAATCGGGAAGGATAGCTATATTTTTATGGGAGCATCATTCGATACTCGAAATAATTTTGAAATTGGCCATAACAGTGTAATCAATCAGAATTGTAGACTTGATAATCGTGGTGGCTTATTTATTGGCAATAACGTTTCAATTTCGTCGGATGTCTGTATTCTTACTGCTGATCACAATCCCCAGTCGGACCAGTTCGAAGGAAGATCCAAGCCTATAAAGATTTGCGATTACGTTTTCGTTGGAACTAGGGCAATGATCTTGCCTGGAGTGACATTGGGAAAAGGTTGTTTAGTGTGTGCGGGTGCTGTGGTTACTAAAGATGTTGATGAAAACGTCATGGTTGCCGGCGTCCCTGCTCGGCCCATTAACAAGAGAAATGAAATAATGAACTATACTGTTAATTACGGAAGGCTATTTCATTAAGCCAACATCGAGCATGTCCATATGAGATTTATTCAAAAAGTATTTTTTAGATTAAGGGAGAGGTCATCCACTATCTTCCTTAATATTGCGCGGAAAGCTTATTGGTCTCTTCAGGGAATGGAGATTGGTTATGGCGTTAATTTGTCTAAACTTTTGATTACCTGGCCGCACCAAGTAAAGATCGGCGTGAACAGTACCTTGGAAGATGGTATCTACTTCAAGTTTGATGGTATCTGGTCGCCTGGTCCGAAGATTCGTATTGGAAATAATTGTTTCTTGGGAGCACGCACTGAGTTAAATATTAGAATTGGCATTTCAATTGGTGATGATTGCTTAATTGCGTCCGGGTGTAAATTTATTGATCATGATCACGGATTTGCTAAGCGTGACGGTCCAATAAATGCACAAGATGATGGTATTGAATTGCCAATTACTTTGGAGAACGATGTGTGGCTTGGTGTAAACGTGGTAATTCTCAAAGGTGTTACGATTGGCAGAGGTGCAATTGTTGGGGCTGGTTCAGTGGTTTCTAAATCCATTCCTCCGTGCGAAATATGGGCTGGGGTTCCTGCACGAAGAATATCGGTACGACCCTGATGTGTAATCAATTAATTCATGTGCACGCACCAAACCCTGGCGGTGTCACGGATTATGTTGATTTGTGCGCGGTTTTTGATTTCGGGCGCGAGAAATTTGCAATTAAAAAGCAAATGGCATTCAATAGACCTTTACCGGAGCTGTGTGTATTGCACTACTCTGGCTATGGCTATGCCAAGCGCGGTGCGCCACTTTGGCTGCTCAATAAAGCGCAAGCAGATCGACCAAATATCAAAATTTTTGGTGTTTTTTTTCACGAACTCTACGCCTTTGGTCCGCCTTGGAAATCTGCTTTTTGGGTGTCACCATTGCAAAGGCGCATTGCACGCCGCTTGGCCGAAATGTCAGATTTCTGGATAACCAATCGGGAAGGTTCGGCACGGTGGCTACGCCGCTTTGCCGGAGAAAAACCGCACGCCGTGCTACCGGTGTTCTCCAATGTTGGAGAGACGCCAGTTTATTCGAACGAGCGTATTCCAAAGATTGTTGTGTTTGGTAGTGCTTCCTTGCGCATGGCAACCTATCGTGCTGCGGGCGAAGCCTTATTTTCTTGGGCGCATGAACAAGGGCTTGAACTACATGATATCGGTCCCACGATTGACGATTCGGTACTAGTCCAGGCGTTGCATGGTGCTGGTGTGGTATTGCATGGGCGCCTTGAGGCGGCAGAGGTAAGCAAACAACTTTCAAATGCCATGTTCGGCGTGCTAGCATACCCATTAGATTATGTAGCAAAGAGCGGTGTATTTGCGGCTTACTGTGCACATGGGGTGTGCCCCATACTCATCTCCAAGAGTTTTGCACCGGCTGATGGACTTACTGAAGGGAATCATTATATTGCTGGGTTACCTGTACAGGCTATGCAACTTAGCGCTGCTAAAGATATCGGCTCTGCAGCCTGGAGTTGGTATCAACCGCATCAAATCATGGCGCATGTGAATATTCTTAAACAGCTTTTGAATGAGGCCGGTGCAACGTGTTAGATGATTTTATATACCTTTGGAAATACCGTGAGCAGCCGAACCAACTGCGAAGATGGTTTGTTGTCATGACAAAACGGTTGGCTCTTTTTTTTGTATTGGTTTGCCTCTTGATTCGGCCAGTATTGTTTCGGATCAAGGGCGCGAAGATTGGTCGGTTGGTTGTACTCGGTAAGTCTAAAATTCAAGGTAATCTATGCAACTTGACAATTGGTGACCAAACATCTTTGGGCCAATGTGAAATCGCTTTGCACGATGTGGTCAAGATTGGTCGCCGTGTCGTGATTAATGACGGTGCCGTTTTGCTGACTGCTTCACATAGTCTGAGTGATCCGCAGTGGAGCCATAAAAAAGGTCCCATCACAATAGGCGACTATGCGTGGATTGCTACAAATGCCATTATTCTTCCCGGCGTATCGATTGGTAAAGGTGCGGT